>DATBDI010000308.1:0-3420 GCA_036270025.1 Candidatus Udaeobacter sp.
TATTATGCCAGCGGAGGTTACTATGTCGCTCTCACGCTTCATCAGCTGTGGCCTGTTACGGTCGATGGAAAGCCTTCCTCCCTTGTTTGGCGCGGCGACATGATCTCTTCCCCCGAATTGGGGTCACTTCGTGGCGTAGAACGGTTAGGCTCCGAATCAGTGATGATGAAAAACATCACGAAAGCTGTTACTCTCTTTCGGCGAGAAACTGGGGGCCGGTGAACGAATGAAAATGTCGGGGCTGCGATCGCGCGTTTTCATCTTAGCCGCACTGATTTTCTTTGTCAGGACGGGGCATTCCCAGGAAAGCAACGGTTTCTGGCCTCTGTCGGGCGAGTTTTCTGCCGACATCACGTATGTTGGCGAAGGGGATGTCGAACGCGGGGGCAAACACGTCAACGATTTTGATGAAATCGATTCGGATGTCCGCATCGTATTAACGCCGCGATTCAAACTTGGCGTGCTGCGATTGGGCGCAGAATGGGAGCGGTTCTCATTTGGCCTTCCAAATGGCGCCGCCCTGCCCAATACAATGCAGTCCTTCAGCACGATCATCGGAATCGATACGCAGTTGTCCGATTCCATTCTCATCAGAGCGGAAACTCAGCCTGGCCTGTACAATTCAGGCCTCGGTCATTTGTTTTGGGATGATTTCAATATGCCTTTCGTCATTGGCGGCACGTACATTTTCAGTCCTAACCTGCAGCTTATCCTCGGCGTGAGCGTCGATGTGGAACGGAAGTACCCAGTGCTTCCTGCCGCAGGTGTTCGCTGGAAAATTGGGCCACAATGGTTGCTGGATGCTGTCCTGCCAACGCCGCGCCTGCAGTATGAGATGGCTCGCAACGTATCACTCTATGCGGGAGCTACATTCACGGAGGCGACTTTCCGGACCGACGACGAGTTTGGCGACTCGCATGGAATTCCGCGCCTCAACCACGCAGTCGTGACGTACAGCGAGATTCGAACCGGCGCCGGTTTTGACTGGAAGATTTCGCCGATTGTGACCTTCACGGGTGAGGTCGGCTACCAGCCATACCGGGATTTCGATTTCTATCGCGCTGAAGTGCGCTATCACCAGGACGGCGGGGCCCCGTACGGGACGATTTCGTTGCACGGCACATTTTAGAATTGCCCCAATTTTTGTAGGGCGTCTGTCTCAGACGCCTTGCCGTGGCGTTTCACAGAAACGCCCTACAGTGGCGGCCCTAGCCCAGAGTCCGATCCAGCGCGCCAATCTTCCGTGTCTCGGGCCAGCGCAACGCAACAGCGCCGACGACGAGGATGGTGCCGATCCCGCCTGCCACCACCGAAATAACCGGACCGAATAACGCCGCCGTTAACCCGGATTCGAACGCGCCGAATTCATTCGATGTGCCGATGAAAATATTATTTACGGATGAAACGCGCCCGCGCATTTCATCTGGCGTGACGAGTTGCACGATCGAGCCGCGAATGATCACACTTACGCTATCGAATGCCCCGACAGCAAAGAGTACCCCCAGGGACAACCACAGCGCGCGGGAGACGCCGAAAAGGATAGTGGCGATCCCAAACCCGGTCACGCACCACAGTAACATTTTGCCCGCGTGCTTGATCGGCGGCAAATGGGCTACCACCAGCGCCGTCGCAAAAGCGCCGATCGCCGGCATCGCTCGCATCCAGCCCAACCCCACCGGGCCGCAGTGCAGAATTTGATCCGCGAAGATCGGCATCAGCGCGGTGGCGCCCCCGAGCAGGACCGCAAACAGGTCGAGAGTGATCGTCGCGAGAATGACCTTTCTTCGGAACACGAACCGGAGTCCGGCGACGACGCTTTCCCACGTGCTCACTGTGATCTGATCCAGCCTTTGCCTGCTGCCGCGGATCGGAAGGACAAGAAGGAAGAAAACGAACGAGCAGAGTGCGTCCAGGAGATATACAAACGAAAAGCCGACATATGCAATGAGGAGTCCACTGAGAGCCGGACCGACAACGGAACCGATTTGAAAAATGCTGTTGTTCCAGGTCACAGCGTTTGCGAACGCATCGCGCGAAACAAGCGTAGGAAAGAATGAACTGCGCGCCGCCCAACTGAACGTGCGCGCCGATGCTCCGACAAACAAAAGCAGGTAGATCAGCGGAACCGCAGCGGCATCGAAATGAAAGATTTGATGATGACGCTCGAAAATCGCGGCGACGGAGGTAAGCACGCTGTTGGCAGCTCGTAACGGCGCCATCTGAGGAATCGAAAGATGTTTCCAGGAAACCAGCGCCAGGGCGAGAGACGAGATAGCGCTGAAACTCTGTGAGACAAGAATGATTCGCTTTCGGCTGAATCGATCTGCCAGATGGCCGGCGGGCAGCGATAGTCCGACGACTGGCAGAGCGATGACCAATCCAACGAGACCGAGTGCGGTCGCCGAATGAGTGAGTGCATAAATCTCCCATTCCACCGCGACTGCCAGCATCAAGCGGCCCGTGATGGACAGCAGATTACCGGCCGTGAATAAAGTGAAATCCCCAAACCGAAACGCGGCATATGGATCGTGCCGCCCAGGTGCGCTTTCGACCGGCAAACTCACTGAGGGTCGCTGGCTTTCGGGTGATCGAAAAGAGCTGGAATCGATTGGCTCCGGCATGCCTCGCATGCGCGTCCGGTCTAACACGCGCACGAGATTGTAGGTCGAGCAGGCCGCACCGCAACCCGTAGCGCCCGGTGGGTCTGAGGACCGACGCATTTCAGGCGCTTTCCGCCCAGATTCGCCACGCCACACCGCGATTCCAGCAGCCCTAAGAAAGTTGGTAAAAGCCTGCGGATTTTTCTTCCCTTAGGCCGATGGAATGCGGTAGATTCGGCGGCCTCAAGGAAAATGGATAACATCATTGAGGCCAAAGAACTGCAGATTGAGCGCAAGCATTTCTACGTCGAGCTCCGTGAGAACGAGCGCGGCAGATTCTTGCGCATCACCGAGGAAGCTCACGGCCGCCGGAACAGCATCATCGTACCCAGCACCGGCGTCGATGACTTCACGGCGACGATTGCTGAAGTTCTGACAAACGGCGAAACCGCGCCGGCGTAACCGCCGAACCGCTGGTTCGGTTGTACGCACGGCACTGGGGCCGCAATGCTAATGCAAGAGAAAGAGAAGCTGCTGCGTCCAATATCAGGTACGTCGATTTGCTCTGGTCGTTGACAGCGTGACGCCCGAACTTAGTTTGGCGCTTCGGTCCGTTGATGCTCTTCCGGACACTCTCAAATGATGACTACCAACAGATCACCGAGTACACGAAAACACTTTCAGCGCGCAAAAAGGAAATCGAAATCCAACGCGCGGGCTGGAGTGCGTGGAGGAAGCGCCAAAGCACCGCGCTACGTCTACTACTTCGGTGATGGACGCGCGGACGGATCAGGCGCGATGAAAGCTTTGCTTGGCGGCA
>DATBDI010000309.1:0-4471 GCA_036270025.1 Candidatus Udaeobacter sp.
GAGCCATTTGCCAATCACCGGCATTGGCTGACCGGGATACGCCAGTTGCCAGCGCATCATCATCATGAGGCAAAACCCGGCGAAAAGGAACGTGAGCCCGCAAAGCCCGTACTGGATTCCGATCACTTTGTGGTCGGTGGAAAAAATATATTTCCGCCACCATCCCAGCTCGTGATGTTCGTGTTCGCCGCCTTGCGCGTGCGGGTCGTGATGCGTTGCAACAGAAGTAGAAGCGTCCATTTCAGGAAGAAGTTACGCCTAAATATCCAGAGACAACTGCGGTTTGCAAAGCTCGAAATTTGTAAATGCTGCCAGAAAAAGGCTGAATGATCTCCTCCTTGCGTTGTGCGAAATTTCTGAGTGCAAGATGAACAGCAGCCGCGTGCGATCATTCATCTCGACATGGACTGCTTTTATGCTGCTATCGAGGTGCGCGATCGTCCTTCGCTGCGCGGCAAGCCGGTCGGTGTGGGCGGCGCGCGTGACCGGCGCGGCGTGTTGACCACGTGCAACTACGAAGCGCGCGAGTTCGGTGTGCGCTCGGCGATGCCGACGTTCATGGCACTGCAACGCTGCCCGAACCTCATCGTGCTGCCGACGCGGTTCGATGTTTATCGCCGCGAAGCCGCAATCATCCGAGGGATTCTTTATCAGTTCACTTCTATTATCGAACCGCTTTCGCTCGATGAGGCTTACCTCGATGTCACCGCGCATCCGACCGCGCCTGGACTGCTGGCGCAGGAAATCCGCAGCGCGATCTTGCGCACGACAAAGCTCACGTCTTCCGCCGGCGTCGGTCCGAATAAGCTCATCGCGAAAATTGCCAGCGACATAAACAAACCGAACGGCCAGTTCGAAGTGAAACCGGAGGACGTTCTCGAGTTCATGCACGATCTGCCCGTCCGGAAAATCTGGGGAATCGGCGAGAAGACTGAACACAAGTTGGAGGAATTGGGTGTTAAGACCTGCAGCGAGCTCCAGTGCTTTTCGCGTCCGGAGCTCGTCGATCTGTTCGGGAAATTTGGCAGCGATCTCTACGACCTTTGCCGCGGAATCGATGAGCGGCCAGTCGAGCCCGATCGGCCGCGTAAATCGCTCAGCACAGAGGAAACTTTCGCCATCGACCTGACCACGCTGCACGAATGCGAACAAAAACTGGAGGAACTGTTTCAGGATTTGATGGCTGATCTCGCGCAAAAAGAATCGGCACGCGACATCACGAAAATTTTTGTGAAACTGAAATTCAACGATTTCACGCGCACAACCGCCGAGCGCGCCGGCCTTGCGCCCGAGGTAGCAGAATTTCGCGCACTTCTTGCGGAGGCATTCAGCCGCACCGGAAAACCCGTGCGGCTCATCGGGCTGGGGGTTCGTTTTGCCGAGCCAGCCGCCGAAGACACACAGTTAGATTTGCTGTAGCCGCTTCGCTGTGCGAAGCGCGCACGTCGTGTGCAGGGCGACGGCTACATCGCTTTCTCCCGCGCGTTATTTGTTATCAGCGATCGCGTTCGTGGGCGATTTCCACAGCTCCATTTCGGCGCTCACCTTTTCAATGAGCGTCTTTTGCTGCTTTAGCTGTGCTTCAAGCGCCTCGATACGTTTTTGCTGGTCCTCGATCTTGTGATGCGCCTTGAGGAACTCGTTTAGTAACATGGCATTCACCGCTTCGTAGCGAACCGCGTACGGCTTTCCGTTTGAATTCCGAGCGACCAGATCTGGATTAACCTTTTCTACGTCCTCAGCAACCAGGCCAAATTGAGCGATGCCGTCGGGATCAAGGTTGTGTTTGTAATGGAAAGTGACGGGGTTGAGCCGAAGAATCGCTTCACTCGATTTATCCATCGCTTTGATGTCGTCCTTGAACTCTCGTGAAGAAACGATCGTCCCAAGGTGACCATCAGTGCCAACAACAACCGCTACGCCTGACGGAACAGTTGCACCGCTAATGCCTGCGATGAACGTGGCATTCTGCACGCTGCCGATGCGGATGGTATTCGACTCGTTTGGAACGGCGTCCACGCTGAAGCCGATGTAAATGTTGTCATTACCCGACCTTAGGGAGTCGCCGGCGTTGTGACCAATGGCGGTGTTTCCATTGCCGCTCAAAATATTGGTAAGGGCACCAGAACCGATCGCTATGTTGGCGGTGGCAGCCGTGTTGGCAAAGAGCGCGCTCTCGCCAATGGCTATGTTGTCGTCACCGGTACTGTTGTTACCAAGGGCGTACGCACCAACCCCTACGTTACTGTTGCCGCCCGTGTTACTGCCGAGTGCGCGATAACCGTCGGCCGTGTTGTTGCTGCCGGTTGTATTATTCGCTAGCGCGCCTGCGCCTGTCGCCGTGTTATCGGGGCCAAGGCCTCTGGCCTGTGATATTAGCGGCAGCGCCAGCCAAATGAGCAAGAGCAAAACGAAGAGCGACGCAGGGCGAAAACGCGACAAATCAAACCGATGTGCGCTCGAAGTTACCGTTGTTAATCTGAGTGAGTTCATAGTTCTTGTTTCCTTTCGCGTTGGTTGAGTCTGGGACGGCCTCTGAAAGAGGAGGAAGAAACACCGAGAGAGGTCTTTCTACCCTGCCCTCGATTCAGACGTTGGTGTAAGCGTGAGGGTTTCGAGAATTGGTACCAGTGTCAATGCAATTGTTCCCGAACATACGCAATCTGCTGTAGCGAAGCTGACAGCTTCCCATGTGGGCGTTAACTTTGTTCCGGGGCAAGATGACTTCCGCGCAAGAAAGGAAAATCAGGCAAACCGGCTGCGACGCGCGCTTTGATAATCTTACGCGTCAGCTCTACGCGACAGACGCGTCGATTTATCAGATCGAGCCGGTTGGGGTCGCGTTTCCGAAGAGTGCAGAGCAAGCGCGCCTCGTCATTTATGCGGCAGCTGATGCTGGGTTGTCTGTTACACCGCGTGGCGCCGGCACCAGCCTGGTTGGCAACGCCATTGGCGAAGGACTAATTATCGACTTCTCGCGTCACAACCGGCGGATCACTGATCTTGATGTCGAAAAACGCAGCGTCCGTGTCGGTGCGGGCGTTGTGCTCGATCAGCTCAATGAATTTTTGCGACCGCACGGATTTTGTTTCGGCCCGGATGTTGCAACCAGCTCGCGCGCGACGCTCGGCGGCATGATTGCGAACAATTCCTCCGGAGCGCGCTGCCCGGTATACGGGACAACGGCCGATCACGTGATCTCGCTTGAGATTGTCATGGCGGACGGGCGAATCGAAAGAATAGGGCCGACAAACGAGTCGCTGCAATCCGAACGCGCGAAGATCGAAGAACTTGTTCGCGCGGCAAGTGCGGAAATGGCAGACCGGTGGCCACCCGGACTTATCAAGCGCTGGCCCGGGTACGGCATCGAACGATTCCTGCGCACGCCGAATGATCTCACTAAGGTTGTCGCCGGGAGCGAAGGCACGCTCGCTGCTATTTTTTCGGCCGAATTGAAAATCTCGCCATTGCCGCGCGAGAAAGGCCTGGGCCTGATCTTTTTCGCATCAGTCGGAGAAGCTATGCAAGCCACGGTCGAGCTTCTCGATCTTGGACCTGCTGCGATCGAACACATCGACCGGCCATTGCTCGATCAAACCAAAGGCCAGCTGCATTTTCAGTCCGCTCGCGATTTGCTCGAACTGGATACCAAGCCGTGCGAAGCGATTTTGATCGTCGAATTCTACGACTTTGGGAGTGCGCGGACACGTCCGCGCTTTGAAAGCGGCGACATGTCGCCGCACTCCAAAGATTCCGTCGCGGAGCGCCTTGCGGTTCTGCAATCCAGAAACATCGGGCTGCGAACAAAGATTCTCACCGATCCAGCGCAGATGAATCTTGTCTGGTCGGTGCGCAAATCCGGTCTCTCGCTTTTGACCGGTTGCGTTGGTCCGGCCAAACCGGTGGCGTTCATTGAAGACGCCGCTGTTCGCCCCGCGCAACTGCCCGAATACGTGCGCGGACTGCAATCGATCATGGAGCCGCTTGGGCTGGAGGCGAGTTACTACGGACACGCTGCCAGTGGGTTGTTACATGTGCGCCCAGTTCTCGATATGCACGAACCAGCGGATTTGAAAAAATTCCGGCAGGTCGCCGATCAAACGTCTGCGCTGGTCCGGCAATTCAAAGGTTCGCTGTCGGCAGAGCACGGCGTTGGCATCGCTCGCACCGAATACATGCGCGATCAGCTCGGCGACGAGCTGCTGGGCGTATTGCGCGAGATCAAGCGCATGTTCGATCCGAAAAACATTTTCAATCCCGGCAAAATTTTCGCGGACGGCCGCCACAGGATTGACAGCCACTTGCGCGATAACTTCACGCGCCCGCTTGACCTTCCATTCCAGCCGGTGCTCGCGTTCGCGTTCAAGGACCGTTCGTTCATCGGCAATCTTGAGCAATGCAACGGATGCGGCGGCTGTCTGAAACAGAGCGACATCATGTGCCCAACATTCATGGCCACCGGCGAAGAAGT
>DATBDI010000310.1:0-2151 GCA_036270025.1 Candidatus Udaeobacter sp.
CGCCGGCACGTCCAAGCAGATCATGAACGGAAGCATGGGCTCTTCTGGCGCAGCGGCTACTGCGAGGCCCGACAGGGTAGTGCTCCGGCCGATCAAACTTGGCCCCTCCACTCCCGCCTCACGCTGAGACAGCGCCGGATCCGGCCGGCGCGTGCGGCGCCGCGATCCCGCCTATACAAGTTGAGAGCCGCGATCTGCGCTTCGTCGTCGGCGCGTCGTTCTTCCCCAGACTGCGGCGCCGCCATTCGGCAGGTAATTGCTCACCCCGGTAAGGCCGGTAGCTGCTCGGGAATTTTTGTGGCGAGCACGAAGCGCAGCACGTCGAGCACCGGTGCGCGGTTGGCCTTTGCGGTGCTGACGAGGGAGCGGAATGCGGCATAAGTTTCGGCTCCCCACTCGCAACGGAATCCGTTGGTGACCTTGCGGAAGATGACGCTGGGACGGAGATGCCGCTCGGAGACGTTGTTGGTATAGGGCACATGCCGATTGGCGACGAAGACGAACAGATGCGCCCGGTTGGCGGCGATGCGTTTGCGCAGCTTGCGTCCCGGCTCGCCGATTGGAACAGCTGCCATGATGCGGTTGAGCCGGCGATCTAGGTCGGCAAGGTATTGCCTCAGCGTGCTGTCCTTCAGCTCGTCACGCCGTCGCCCGATGGCGATCGCACGCAGCAGCAGGCGCTTGAACGCGGCGCTGAAGGCGGTGTCGCCGCATTCGATGGCGTATGTCGCATCGCGCAGCAGATGCGCCAGGCAGACTTGCCATTCGACGGCGTGGCCCCGTTGGCTGCCCAGCATATCAGACACCCAGACCATCGGCCTGATCTCGCCGAACAGTGCCTGAACCACTGCCTTGCCACGGCTGGGGCGGATCACATGCAGCACGGCCAGAGTGCCGATGAACACCCACTCCCACCAATTCTTGCCGCTCACCCGCGCGGAGGTCTCATCGGAACACACCACCGGACTGGCGAGCACCGTCGCGCGGATCGTTGCCGCCGCCACCAACAGCGGTTCACGCGCGCGGGCCAGCATGTTGCTGATCGCCCCCTCGCTGAGGGTGAGCGAGAAGATCTCATCCATCAGCGTGGCCAGTCGTTCCATGCCGATCGCGTGTGTGTAGTGCAGGTAGACCACCAAGGCGGCAATCGACTGACCGAATGGCGAACCGGGTTCCAGCCCGGCCGGCGCGGCCGCGCTCACCCGCTCACCGCAGCAGGCGCAGCGACCCCCGAACAGGCGTACCTGCGTCACGTCCGGCTTGATCGGCGGCAGCTCGATGCGTTCGTAGATCTGCTGCGGGGTCTGCAAGGTCGCCGGAAATGCCGCCTGGCACTTCGGACAGGCGGTTAGCCTCGCGTCGAACACGCGATCCGGGTTCGGATGCAGTGTCCGCCCAAACCCGGGACGGCCCGTGCGCGGCGGCTTCTGCCCCATGGGACGATCAGGTTTTTGCCCTTTCGACGGCGGCAGCGAGGAATTGTCCGGCGTCTTGGCTGGGCGCTCGAACCTCGCCAGACGCTTCTCAAGCTCACCGATCCGCGCCAGTGCTGCTTCCAATTGGTCGACCAGCGACAGGATGAGTTCATCCTTCCCCGCGTGGCTCAGCGTGCTGAGGTCGATATCCTGCGTCACACAGAGCTTGAATCGAGCCGCTCGTGACCGCGTCAACCATCATTGGGCGGCAGCTCCTGCTACGCCGGGCTACCACCCAGCTGAGCAATTACGTTCAGACCGCACATAGATATAAATTTAACGTTACTTCTGATCCGGAACTGGATGGAATAGTTGCATGCAGCGGATGAGCCCTTATGGGCGCAAAGGTTCAGTGGCTTTTCATCCGCCTACTGAAGAGGCATTAAAGATGTCATTTTCTTCTTGCATCCGATTTCTGTGCTGCAGCCTGATGCGCACGCCGCCAGAGTGACCATGCGAAGATATCGGCTGGATCGATGCGGTTCTGCGCGAGGCGGTGCGCTATGATGCACAGAACACCTATGCACGCGGGATAAGCCACACCTTTAGAGGCACTGGTGTGGCAAGCGCCCGGTCGGTATTTGCCCGACGATGCCTCCTGATTAATGAGGGGCGATATTTTCCAAGTTTGTCGGCACGCGCCCATTTCGGTCGGCTGATCGGATCGCAAACGGAG
>DATBDI010000311.1:0-1726 GCA_036270025.1 Candidatus Udaeobacter sp.
ACAACGAGAGCGGCAAGCAGGCCGCAGAACAAATTTACCTGTAGCCACGGGTGCCGGAATCTTAAGCTCCGCGACCACGGCGTGGTGAGCCGTTCTTCCGTTTCGACACCGACCATTTCGCCCGGTTGCGCGCTTAACTCGACCGCCTGCGCTTCAAAAAGCATCTGACCGCGTACCAGTCCGATGAGTTGCCCGGATTTTTCACAGACCGGGTACACCGGATAATGGCGGACCAGCACTGCCCTCATCGCTTCAGTCAGCGACATTTCTGGTGTAAGAAAGAACGGATCCCCCAGCATGATCTCTTCAAGGCGTTGCGTTCTTTGCGCCAGAAGCATGTCGCGCATCACAACGACACCAAGAAGTCGCTCCTGCTCGTCGGTCACGAACGCGTAAGTGACGATCGTTTTGCTGGCCAGGCGCCGAATTTGCTCGGTAGCTTCTGCGACTGTTGTTCTCGGACGAAAAACTGCCAGGGGCGGCTGCATCAGCTGGCCGACGGTCCGCGCCGGATAAGCTTGATTGCGCATCCATTGCCGCGTCGTCTCCGGAGAAGCAGTGGCCAGAATCGTTTCCCTTCGGGAAGAATTGAAGCGCTGAAGGATTCTCAGCGCTGCGGCCGGATTAAGCAGCTCCAGCATCTGAACCACAAATTCGTCCGGATACGGCTCGAGCATCTTTACTGCTTCGTGCGGATCGCGTTCGACGATCTTGGTAAAGAGTTCTCGTAATTCCGGTTCGATCTCGCGGTCAGCGTCGGATGCACTTTCTTTTTTGCTCTTGCTCATGGCGGGAGTCTGGCAAGCCAACACGGCAATTGGCAACATTAAGTATCGAAACGACGCCAATATTGCGTAGCGGCTGACTTGGAAATCGCCGCCGTCTATCGATCTTATGTTGTGCGTGTTCTCGTTCTCACCGGCGCTGGCGTTTCCGCTGAAAGCGGCATCCCGACCTTTCGTGGAAAGGACGGCTACTGGCGAAATCTCGATCCGGCACAGCTAGCAACACCGGAAGCATTTGCGCGAGATCCGAAACTTCTTTGGGAATGGTATCGCGAGCGCCGGCAGCGGATCCGCAACGCGCAACCAAATGCAGCGCACGTCGCGATCACGAGACTGGCCCAACAGGCAGACGAGTTCCTGCTCGTTACTCAGAACGTGGACGACCTCCACGCGCGTGCGGGACTTCCGAAGGAGAAGATGGTGCAGATTCATGGCGACATTTTCGTCACGCGCTGTACGCGCTGTGACTTTTCGTACGGAGGTAGGGGCGGTTCACCCGAACCGCCCGGCGCTTGTGTCGTTCAACCCACGAATAGGCGATTGAGGTCCCGTAACGGATGCGAAGCAACGGCCGGGCTTTCCATCGCCGCTACCTCAGAACGCGATCTCAACGTTCCAACCTGTCCAAAATGCCAAGCGCTTATGCGCCCAGGCGTAGTGTGGTTCGGTGAACAATTGCCGCGGAACGAGCTGGAACGAGTTGAAAATTTTCTCGATGGCGGAGCTTGCGACGTGGTGATTGTTGCCGGAACGACTGCCACGTTTGGTTACATCATTGATTGGGCGCTCCGCGGCAGCCGAGATGGCGCCGAACTCATTGAAGTGAATCCTGAAGAAACGCCGCTCTCACGATTCGCAACGCGGTTAGTGCGCGAGCCGGCTGCGATCGCCTTGCCACGCATTGTGGATGAGCTGACCACTCTTGGATAAACCAAGTTGTA
>DATBDI010000312.1:0-1685 GCA_036270025.1 Candidatus Udaeobacter sp.
CATTTATTATGACTACAAGCTATCTCACAAATGTTGTAGCCACGCCCCTGTGGGGCGTCTGCATTTTCGGAGTCGCTCGTTCCGGACGGCGCACAGCGCCGTGGCTACAGCGCGCGCGAATTTATCAGACGGCTTCTAAGAAATTCCTGAGTTTTTTGGTGGCGCTGGCTGTCGTCGTCGGCCCGATGCCGCTCTTTGCGCAGGTGGGAACGCCGAAGCCGGTGATGGGGACGTTGATGCTGGACAAGAAGACCTATCAGCTGAAGCACGCGCTGGCCTATGAGACTACGGTCAATGACGAGGATGTGATCGCCGTGGTTTTGAGTGGTCAGCCGGTTTCGAGCGAAGAACTCAAGAAAGCGAAGGAACAGGAAAAGGAAGGCCAGGACCCTGAGTTCAAACGGCCCTTTATCAAGCTGCAGTTCACGAAGGAAGGAGCACTGAAGTTGTGGAGCGCTTCCGCTGGCGGCACATCGCTAGGCAGGCGGCTCGGTAATGCGACCGGAGAACTAAAATTGCAGGACGGCCGCGTAAGCGGCAAAGCAAGTCAGCCGCTCGAGACCGAAGGGATGTTTCCCTCCGGCTTCGATGTGCAGTTCGATGTGGCGCTGCTCCGCGCCGGGGAATCGCTGCCGGCCACCGTCGCCAAAAAGCCGGGCCCCGCAGCGAATGTGAAGCCGACGGTGACCGGCACCTTCAAAGGCAACGGCAAGGACGCGAAGCTAACCTCCGTCTCAGCGCGCTGGGGTGAGCCGTTCAGCGGCAAGCCGGGGATCGTTCTGGTTTTCACGGAGAAGGATCATTCCAAAAATAAGAAGCCCGAATTTGATGCTGCGTTCGGCAAATTCGGAAGCGCATTGATCATCTCGCTCCATGAAGACGGCGGCATCTACGGCTGCCAGGTGGTGCATAGCGCGCATCAGAAGCAAGGCTTTAGCTCGATCGGCAACATCGAGGCGAACGATTTCACCTACGCAGACGGGAAAGTGGAAGGCGCACTGACCACCCACGGGCAGGTCGATACGTTTGGCGAGAAGTGGGAGGTCGATCTTAAGTTTGTCGCGCCGCTTGGAGAGATCCCAAAAGAGTTTCAGGTCGCCGATTCTGAAAAGTCCGAAAAAGATGCAACGGACGAGGCTGTAATCACCAAGTCGATGACTGAGCTCAGCGAAAAAGCCGCGCCCAAGCCAGCGGCGGATAAACTCAACGTCAAGGATTTGGCGCTCACGAAAGATGCGTCCGACTTCGATTACAAGGCGCTCGTCGAGCAGTTTTCCTTTAAGAGCAAAGCGAACGTGAAAAGCGTTTGTGCGGAATTGGCTGCGAATCTCAAGGCCCAGGGTTGGACCAAGGAAGGCACCGATCTGATCACGCCCGCCTCTTCAATACTCAAGCGGAAACGAGGAGACGCTGAGCTCACGATCTTCGTGAAGCCGGACAGTGGAGGGAGCCAGGTGCAGCTCATCACCGAGGGCCTGGCTTGGGACGAAAAGTAAGCTCGGCTGGTTTTTCTAATTACTTCCTGATCGGGTCTCGTTCCCAGTGTGTTCGCAAATCGGACGAACTCCGCTGAGGACAGCGGACGCTACAACAAACGTGATGCTGTTGTCGATGTCATCGGCAACAAAACGGAGTTGCGAGCAGACGGCAGAGCAGTTTCATAAATGTTGTAGCCACCGGCCTGT
>DATBDI010000313.1:0-5139 GCA_036270025.1 Candidatus Udaeobacter sp.
ATTGGCTGGCCGGTGACTTCGATGTCTTTGTTCGAAACGTAAACGTTGATTTCTGATCGAACACCAAATTTTCCTTCGAGGTAAATTCCCGGCTCGATGGAAAAACAAACTCCGGAAATGATACGCCGCGAATCGCGTGTCTCGAAATCGTCGATGTTGACGCCGTTGCCGTGGGTTTCTTCACCAATCGAATGGCCGGTGCGATGGGTGAACTGTTCGCCAAACCCTGCGCGTGTAATTACGCCACGCGAAACGTCATCCACTTCGGCGCCGCGAATCGATTTGCCTGCGCGGATATTCTTGCGCACGAAATCGACCGCCGAATCGCGGGCTTCCCGCACAATGTTGAAAATGTGTGAGTACTCTTCCGGCACACTTTCGCCGACGTAACCAGTCCAGGTTTGGTCGGTCGCGACCGCGTCCGGTTTGTTCAATTTCGTAGCCGCATCGATCAACACGAAATCGCCGCGTTTGATTGGCGAGTTCTTTTCTTTTGTCGGCATGTAATGCGGGTTGGCAGCGTTCGCGTTCACCGCCACAATCATCGGCTCCTGCTCCATCCCTTCCTCCTTGTAGCGACGGAGCATGAACTGCGCGATGTCCCACTCGGTCGTTGGTTCGTCGGCGCGAATCCGGCGCGCAATCTCGGCAAACGCCTCCTGAATGATGCGATGCATTTTATCTGAGGCTTCCACATGCATCTGGTGCTGATCCGGCGAGAACACCGCTTCGAATTGTTGTACGAGTTCCGCACTCGTGACGGGCTCGACTCCGAACGAGCGGACGAGCTCGATAGTTCCCGCATCCACGCGTGAGATATAGGGGATGTCATTCATCGGCGAATACTGCATCGCAACGCGACGCTTCGATTCCTTCGCCGCCGGAGCCAACACTTCGCGCAGCCGCGCTTGTAATTCCTGCCAACCGCGAAAGACAAGTTTCCTGCCGGGAAGCGAGTCGAGTTTAAACTGTTCGATCGACTGTACAATTTTGACCGGCTCGCCCGAGGCTGGGACGTAATAGAACCAGCGGCGTGAAGCGAACATCTTTTCGTCCAATTTCAAAATCCGATAAGAGAGGGGATCGCTGTGCCGAAAATCGTAAAAGAGCCAGCCATCCAGTTTGGCTGCGCGCAGAGCAACCTGAATTTCAGCCACGCGTTCCGCTGGAGATTGCTGTGCATGCATTGACCCTACAAGCGTGAAGCAAAGAATGAATGCTGCGAGGAGATTGTTGCCAGTCCGGTCGAAGACTCGCCGCGGAGAGCTCGGACGCTTGTTCGGTATCATCGAGCGTTGAAGTTACTCAACGAGACGCGACATGTTCTAGTGTCAATTTCTGAAAGCGTTGATCGTTCCTGAGCGGATCGAACATTGGATCGAGCCGCAGCAGGGCAGGAGTGAGCGGCACGCGCGAAGCCAGTGCCCCCTCGGATGGTATGGATAACAGTTTCTGCAATGCGGCGATGGCGCGGTCCGGCTCTCCCAGTTGTGCTGCCACTCTGGCGAGAATCTCGATCGGCGCGGGACCATCTACCGCGTCTTTTTCGAGGGGTAGCACGTTCATTGCCTGCTCCGACAGAGCTAACGCGGCTGCTTTGTCACCAACGCCCATATTGGCGAGCGCCAGATCTCCAATGAGGACATAGTTATCCGGCTGTTCTTTGAGGAACGGTTCCAGTTCGGCGCGCGCTTGGCGAAAACTCTCTTGGGCAGCGGCATTGTCGCCAGCGACTTGTTGTGCCCAGCCTAACCAAAAGCGCAGCTCGCCGTTGTTGTAACCCAATGCCGGATCAGGGTTGGCAAGTATCTCCTCTAGCCGAGCGATCATCTCCGCAGGACGACGTTCCAGGATTGCCTGGTAAACTTGTATTTCCAAAGCGCCCGTGTCGTCAGCGGGAGGATGCAGCGGAGCGAGTAGTGCAGCAGCCCGCGGAAGATCGCCCTCCGCTTGTGCAATCCCCGCCTTCTGCGCAAGGGTGTCAACGTCATCCGGGATAACGTCGAGCACCTGATCAAACTTCCGCAGCGCCTCGGGGAAACGGCGACATAACATGTAGGATTGGGCGTGCTGGGTGAGCAGGGAAACGTTGCGCGGATCGAGGCGCTCAGCCTCGTTGAAGAAAGACTCGCTCCGGTCCCACTGACCCCGCCGTCGCGCGACGTAGGCGAGCGATTCAGGAATCTGGCTGCTGTTCGGAAGGAATTGACGTGCCTGTTCAAAGTAACGCACCGCTGCGTCGTTATCTTTCAAGCAGGCGTAGTAGTAATATCCCCTGGCCAGTATGGCTTCGCCGAGATTCGGCTGAAGAGCGAGCGCCGTTTCAGCTGCCTGGCCCGTCTCTTCGCGGAGGGCGACGGTTTGTTGAAGACTGAGTGTGAGATAGCCGAGCGCATCGACGTACGAAAGCAGCGCCCAGGCCAGAGCGAATTTGGGATCCAACCGCACCGCGTCTTTGAGATGTTTCTGCGCCGCAAGCGTGTTAGCCGGTGAGTTTCCCGTCTTCAGTGTATAAGACAGACCCCGCAGGTAGGCATCGTAAGCTTCGGGATTATCTGTCGGTCTAGCCGCAATGGCTTGTTCTTCCTGGCCAGTAAGTTTCGCCCGCAACTGATCGGCAATAGCTTTCGCCACTTCACTCTCGACAGAAAAGATATCAGTGAGTTTGCGATCAAAGGTCTCCGCCCATAGATGTGAATCATTCGCCGCTCTAATCAGTTGCACAGTCACGCGCACCTGATCATTTGTTTTCTGAACACTACCTTCCAACAGATTGGCGACACCGAGTTGATTCGCAATCTCAGAAAGTTTTTGAGATGTGTTCTTATAGCGCTGCGTGGACGTGCGCGAGATCACTTTGAGATCCGCGATCTTCGAGAGCCGGGTCAGAATTTCGTCCTGGATCCCATCGGCGAAGTAGGCGTTGGATTTTTCCTCACTCAGGTTTTCAAATGGCAGAACGGCGATGGATTTCTCGTTTGGTAGTCGTGCCGGGGCGACAAAGAAAAAAGAATAGGCAACAGCCGCGCCCGCCAGGAGTGCTGCTGCCAGAATGAGTAACACGCCCTGCTTATGACGTTTGATTTTGCTGAAAATAGATTCCGCACGTGCTTTGGTCTGCGGCAAGGGCAGTTCCGCTTCCAGTTCCCCCTTAAGAATGCGCAGGTCGGCTAGCAGTTCCTCGATCGTCTGGTAACGTTCATCACGGTTTTTGTGCAACGCCTTTTGCAGAATCAATTCAAGTTTGAGCGGAACATCAGGCAAGACGCCTGATAACGGTGCTGGCTCGCTTGTTAGGATGGCGGCAATGCAGTCGCTCGGCGTGTCGCCGCTGAACGGCGGGCTTCCTCCCACCATTTCGTAGAGTACTACGCCCAGGCTCCAAATATCCGTGCGCGCGTCCACCTTCTGGCCGCGCGCCTGTTCCGGCGACATATAACGCGCTGTGCCTAACACCAAGCCCGGTCGCGTTTGCAGCATCGCCGTTGTTTCGACTGCGTGATCGTCCGACGCCAACCTTTGCTCGGTCAGTTTCGCAATTCCGAAATCGAGCACCTTCACGTATCCGTCCGGTCGCAGCATGATGTTCTCCGGTTTGATGTCGCGGTGCACGACACCGGCTTCGTGCGCGGCAGCCAGTGCCGAGGCGACTTGCACGGCGATTTCCAGCGCCGCATGCGGATTTATTCTCCCGCGCGCGATCGATGCGCGCAGGGTGACGCCTTCGATGAACTCCGTCGCGATGAATTGCCGGTTTCCTTCCGCGCCGATCTCGTAAACCGTTAAAATGTTCGGATGATTTAAAGCCGAGGCACTTCGCGCTTCATTTTTGAACCGGCCCAACTGCGTCTCGTCCGTCGTCAGGCTATCTGGGAGAAGCTTGAGCGCCGCTTTGCGTCCGAGTCGCTCATCGCGTGCTAGATAAACCTCGCCCATTCCGCCGACTCCGATAAGTGATTCGATCAGGTAATGACCAATCAATGTCCCAACTAACGCGCCGGCCGTGTCGTTAGTCACAAGCTCGGGAGCAACTTCGTAGGCCGGCAATTCAATAAAATTTTCCGACCGCTCATAAGAGATGAGCAAAGACCCCACCTCCCGGCGCAAGCCTTCGTCGCCATGGCAAGCCTCGTCAAGAAATGTGGCCCTGTCCCCGGGCGCACGTTCGACAGCTGACTGGAAAAGATCGTTGACCTGTTTCCAGCGCTCAGCCTTCATCAGGTTTGTTCTTCACTCAGTTCGCGGTAAAGCCACGCCTTGGCCATGGTCCACTCGCGCTCCACCGTCCGCTGAGAGAGTTTCAGGAATTCAGCTGTCTCTGCGATCGTCAAACCGCCGAAATAACGCAGTTCAACAATCTGACTTTTACGCGGGTCCTGGGCGGCCAGGCTATCCAACGCTTCATCGAGGGCGAGCAACTCCTCCGATCGCGTTTCTGTTACTAACGCGGCTTCATCCAGCGTTACTTTCAACGCGCCGCCACCACGCTTGAGTGACTGGCGTTCACGGGCGTGGTCAACCATGATCCGCCGCATCAACTGCGCGGCCACCGCAATAAAATGGGACCGGCCTTGCCAGACCGGCTTCGTATCATCGACTAGGCGCAGGTAGGCTTCGTTGAGAATGGCCGTGGTTTGCAGAGTGTGGCCGGCGCGCTCCCGGCTCATATAATGGTGGGCGAGCCGGTGCAGTTCGGGTTGCACGAGCGGGAACAGCTTTTCCAGCGCGCCATCGTCGCCGCCGCTCCAATCGCCGAGCAGTTGGGTGACCTCTTGTCGCGTGGAAGAGGGCGGGGTCATAAAGGCTGCTCGACGCCGTAAGTCTAACACGATCAAGGGATTTTCACAGCACCACCGGAGGCGATCAAAAAAAAACTGCGCAGTCGTGGCGGGTTTCGCCGGGCCTTTCCGCTTACGCACATGAACCGGCACAACCAATAAACCCGCCGGAAAAACCAAAACAGAAACCAAACCTAAGAAAGAAAAACCTATGCAAACTAAACAATCAGTAACCAAGTCAAACATTCGTGCGACCGCCATAGCCGGCTTCGGCTTGCTGTCGATGGTGCTTGCGGTCACGGCGACCGCGCAGGCGCAAAACGTCCCGCCCACGGACGTTGTTGTGCCGCACGTATTCCAA
>DATBDI010000314.1:0-1681 GCA_036270025.1 Candidatus Udaeobacter sp.
CACCGCGCAGGAGATCGGGCAGAAACTTGGGGTTGCGCATCTGGTCGAGGGAAGTGTACGCAAGGCCGGCGACGTTGTGCGTATCGCGGCCCGGCTTACTCGCACCGACACGGGCGAGCAGCTCTGGTCGGAAAATTTTACTCGTGATTTGAAAGACGTGTTCGCCGTCCAAAACGAACTTGCGCAAACCATCGTGGGACAGGTGAGCGGTCAGCTCACAAACGACGCAGCCAATCCGGCCGCCAAAGCGGCGATTCAAGCGGAGGTGCGAGCGGCCGAAAGAGGCGGAACGAAAAACGTGGAGGCCCACCAGCATTATCTACAGGGCCGGTTTTATTCCAATCGCGGCTCGGAAAAAAGCGCCGGTGAAGCACTGGTCGAGTATCAGCGTGCGGTGGAGCTCGACCCTTCTTTCGCGCTTGCTTGGGCCGGCTTGGCTCAGACGCATGTGTGGTACTGCGGCTTTTCCAGCGCAATAGGACGGGCGGGCTTCGACGACCATCTCGCTCGCGCGCGCGAGGCAGCGGCGCGGGCATTGGCGATCGAGCCCAACCTGCCGGAAGCGTTGCTTGTCCGCTCGAAGATTCAGCTCAATTACGATTTTGACTGGAACGGGGCGGCCGAGACCGTACGGAGGGCTTTGGCCCTGGCCCCCGCAGATCCGGAACTCGTCATCGCCGCGGGTACCCTTGCCTTGGCCCGGGGGGACACGACGCGGGCCATCGCGCTCTATCGCCAGGCGGTTGCGTTGGACCCCGTCAATCCGTCACCCCGAGCGTGGCTGGCCTTCATCCTTGGGGTAACGGGGCGGCTCGCCGAAGCGAGGGCGGAATACCGGCGAGTGGTAGAGCTGAAGCCGGCGGCGCCCTGGAGCCATGCCGGTCTCGGTCTCGCCTTCATCGTCAAAGGTAAATTTGACGAGGCCGCGGTCGCGGCGCAAGACGATGCGGCGGAGTGGGCGCGGCTCTATGTCGTGGCCATGGTTCGCTGGAGTCAGAAACGAATCCCGGAAGCAGATGCTGCGCTGGCCCGGTTGATCGAGAGTTCCGCGGATACGGGCGCCTACCAGATCGCCGACGTCTACGCCTACCGGGGTGACAAGGACCGGGCGTTCGAATGGCTGGAGCGAGCGCGCCGCCAGCGCGACGGAAACTTTTTCTTCATGCGATGCGATCCTTTCCTCGCGAACCTCCATGAGGACCCGCGCTGGGATGTGCTTTTACGCAAGATGGGCCTGGCCGACGATCAATTGAAATGAGCGCTCCAGACGGCAAGGCCAACCGATGAATTTCTTTGCTGAGCTAAAGCGGCGCAACGTTTACAAGGTGGCGGTTGCGTACGCGGTCGTCGCGTGGCTGCTGACTCAAATCGCTACGCAGGTATTTCCGTTTTTCGAAATTCCGAATTGGGCCGTTCGCCTTGTTGTGCTCGCAATCGTCAGCGGATTTCCCGTCGCGCTCATTGTCGCCTGGGCGTTCGAATTGACGCCGGAAGGATTGAAACGCACGGAAGATGTCGATCTCACCGCGCAAGGACACAGGAAATCGTACGTATGGATTTACGTCGTCATTGCTGGCGCGTCGCTCTCGATCGGTTTGTTTTTTATTGGTCGCTACAGCGCGGGAACGAAGTCGCCGGCGGCGTCATCAAATCAATCAGCGGCGAAATCGATTGCCGTTCT
>DATBDI010000315.1:0-3940 GCA_036270025.1 Candidatus Udaeobacter sp.
CATCCATCTACGCGTGAACGCTCCGACCCAGCGCGGTGAGGCCGGCGCTCCGCTCTTGAACATGAAAGGCGAAGTGGTTGGGATCGTCGTTAGCGGTCTCGAAAATAATGCCGCCTGTTACGCTGTGCCGATCGAGGCTGCGGAGAAAATTCGCAGCGACTTTGTTCGCTTCGGCGAGGCGCGACACGGCTGGATCGGGGTTAACAATGTTTCGCCCGCATCGCAAGAAGTCGAGGGCTCGCGAGCGATGGTAACACAGGTGGCGGAGGACGCACCGGCCGGACGCTCGGGGCTTAAAGACGGCGACGTGCTCCTACAAGTGGGTAAGAAAAAGATAAGCGATCCTGAGGATGTATTTGACGCCTCGTTCTACATCACTGCTGGAGACACCGTCCCGATCACCGTGATGCGCGGAGATCAAAAAATAACTTTCCAAGTACAAGCGACGATGCATCCAGCCGCCAAAACCGGTATGTTGCTCGCTTCGCCCGGGACAATCCCTGGCGTAATCCCCATGTCGCTCGACGACGACGCGTCGCCTTCGCCGTAGATAGCGCGCGGCCTGCGTAGCGGTGCAGTCAGGACGCGAACGTCCGGTCACAACATTTTCCGAAGCTCAGCTTCGTCGATGATTTTTACGCCGAGGCCTTTTGCTTTGTCGAATTTGCTGCCGGGTTCGGCGCCGGCGAGGACGTAATCGGTTTTTTTGCTCACGCTGGCTGTGACGTGGCCGCCGAGCGCTTCGATTTTTTCCGTGGCTTCTTCGCGCGTCATTGAGGGCAGCGTGCCGGTGAGGACAAACGTTTTTCCCGCCAGCGGCAGTTTAGCTGCTTTTGTCGCCGAGACTTTTTCGCTTTTCGGCTCAATGCCGAGTTCTTTTAATCGCCGGAGAATCTTTTTGCCAGTCGGCGACGCGAAGAACTGGAGGACACTCTGCGCGACTACGGGACCGACTTCGGTTACGATACCGTCCTTGCCGGCCTTGCTCTTCGACGGTTTCGCAAATCCCGATTTGATTAATCGTTCGGCGATTTCTTTGGCAGATTTCTTGTCGCCGCGCTTTTCGTGATAGTCCACAACGTCGCGGAGCAACGTCGAATTAGAAACGTCCTGGATCGTGTCATGGAACCGGGCGAGTTGGGTTGCTGTCGTCTTTCCGACATCAGGAATCGCCAGCGCAAAGAGCCACCGGGAAAGCGGCAAGTTTCGCGCGCGCTCGATCGATTTGATCGCCTTGGTTGCGTTTTTCTCGCCGAAAACGCGCGGGGATTCCTCTGTGCCAAGATTCAGTTTCGCGAGGTGCTCGTCCTTTAATTCAAAAAGATCCAGCGGTTCCCGCACGAGGCCACGCTCAACAAGTTTGTCCGCAACAATTCCGCCGATGCTTTCGATATCGAGCGCGCCGCGCGCCGCGAAGAATTCCACGCGCCGCGTCGTCTGTGCCGGGCAATACAGATTTTCGCAGCGCCATGCTACGAATTCCGGGTCGCGGCGAATCGGCCCACCGCAGACAGGGCATTTGCAGTGAATGTGTTTTGCGAAGTCGAACGACTTCGCATCGCGCGGCCGTTTCGATTTTACAACCTCAACGACTGCCGGAATCACTTCGCCGGCTTTTTCGATAACCACGGTGTCGCCAATGCGGATGTCTTTGCGTTTGATTTCGTCCTCATTGTGCAAGGTCGCGCGCGCGACTGTGCTGCCGCTCACAAATACCGGCTCGAGCGCCGCGACCGGCGTGAGAATTCCTGTGCGCCCTACTTGGATGATGATGTCTTTCAAAACCGTCTCGACGCGTTCGGCGGCGTATTTGTAGGCAATCGCCCAGCGCGGCGATTTGGCGGTGAACCCGAGGCGCTCGCGCTGCGCAAATGAATCGACCTTCACCACTGCGCCGTCGGTTTGATAGGCGAACTTATGACGGATGCCGTCCAGTTCGTGAATAGCGTGTAAAATTTTCTCGACCGATTCGGCGACCCACCAGCGTTCGGTCGTGGGCAGCCCTAACTTTTTGAGCAACGGAAATACTTCGGAGTGCAAATCGATGTCCAATCCTTCCGTCGCCCCGGTTCCGTAAAGAACAATTCCCAGGGGACGTTTCGCCACGATAGCGGGATCGAGTTGCTTCAGTGAACCGGCGGCGGCATTGCGCGGGTTTGCAAATAGCGGCAGGCCTTGCTCTTTGCGTTCCTCATTGAGTTTTTCGAAGCCCTTTCTGTCCATGTAGACTTCGCCGCGCACTTCCAGAAGCTTGGGGCCGGTACCGCGCAGGCGCTCCAGCACAGAGCGGATCGTGCGGACATTTTGAGTGATGTCGTCGCCAACGTTTCCGTCTCCACGCGTGGCGGCCTGGCGCAGTCTGCCGTTTTCATAAATGAGCGAAACGGCAACGCCGTCCACCTTTGGCTCGATCACGACTGGGATTTTCTCATTCGGCAAAAGTCGCTGAATACGACCGTAAAAATCTTTCACTTCCTGTTCCGAATAGGTGTTGTCGAGGCTGAGCATCGGGACCAGATGCGCGACCTGCTCGAAGGCCTTCAGCGGTTTTTCACCGACCCGCTGCGTTGGCGAGTCGGGCGTAACCAGTTCGGGAAATTGCGTCTCCAGATCGACTAGTTCTTTGTAAAGTCGATCATATTCACGGTCGGCAATGGCAGGCGCAGCCTCTTGGTAATAGAGCCGGTCGTGCTCGCGGATCTCGTCCCGCAAGTGCGCGATACGCTTTGCCGCTTCCGCTTGGTCCTTGGCCATTAAACACGATACAAACCGGCAAAATGTCGGCAATCACCCGCTAGCGGGGTCATTCCGAGCGAAGCGAAGAACCTCGCGTTCGAAGCTTAGCATACACAATTTTGCATGCGTGCTCCATCACCTGCGTGAGGTCCTTCGCGTCGCTCAGGATGACAGCGCTTACGAAGCAACAAGCTTTCAATTTTGTGCAAAGACAGCTAAGCGTAAGAAGTCATGAAACCCGGTGAGCGCATCCTCGGGGTCGAAGGCGGCGGCACGAAAACCGCCTGGGCACTGGTCGAAGCTGTGGCCGGGATCGGTGATCCCGGCTGGCGAGCGCACGTTCTCGAGCAGGGAAAACTTCCGTCGTCGAATTTCCGGCTCACGACACGCGAGCGCCTGCGTACGATCCTTGCTGAATTGCCAAAACAAATCGATCGCGCCGGAGTTTTCCTCGCCGGTTGCGGGACGGAAGAAGATCGGCGCTCGCTCAAGCAAATCTGTCTCGAGATCTGGCCTGGTGCCGAAATCGTCACTGGAAGTGATCGTGATTCGGGACTGGCAGCAGCGCTCGATCGTGCCGATGGCATCGTCGTCAACGCAGGAAGCGGCTCCTCGGTAACGGGACGGCGGGGTGATCGAACCGAAAGAGCCGGTGGCTGGGGACACATCCTCGGAGACGCTGGAGGCGGATATTTTCTGTCGATTCAAGCGCTACGACTGATTCTGCGCGAGCACGATTTGAATCGCAGCGACATGCCTTTCGCCGCAAAGATTCTCCGTGCGTTGTCGTTGAACGATCTTGATGAACTGGTTCGCTGGGTTCAAACGGCGGACAAAATGGAGATCGCGACCCTGGCGCCGGTGGTATTTGAAGCTGCAACCAAGGGAGATGAGCAGATGATGGACATCATCGAAGAAGGCGCCCGCGTTCTTTGCGATTACACCGAGGCTGTCGCTTCGCGTTTGCACATGCTTGCGCCTAAAGTCGTACTGATTGGCGGTCTTTTTAATCGGGACTCGCTCTACACGCACTCGTTCCGGCGCAGGTTGAAAAAGAATCTGCCTGATGCCCGTGTAGCAGTTGCTGAACGAGCTCCAGAGCTCGGCGCCGCGTTGCTTGCAGCCGAGGCACCTGATCACGTCGCTTTCCAGCCAATACATTCGCAGCAGGAAGTCGACGACCTCGCATCAGCATTGACCGAGC
>DATBDI010000316.1:0-6613 GCA_036270025.1 Candidatus Udaeobacter sp.
TGAAAAGTTGAGTGCGTTTCGCCGGTTCATAATGTTCTCGATGAGTGGTTCTCGGCCGAAATACACGGCAGCGTCGTCGGAGCGAAACGACCTTATGCCCGGATACGGCTCCATCACGGGAAGCACTTGCATTGCGACCTAACGAGAAGGAGATAAGCCACGGCAGGGTGTCGTGGCAAACACGCTGAACTCAATCCGGAATGGGGCCGTTGGCTTCATCGATTTGGTTAGGCGACAGTTTCATTCTTCACCATCAAAATAATCCAGCGGCTGTGGGCGGACATACATGCGCTCGGGGAACAGCACACCCCACTTATTGCTGTCGGGGTGATAGTATGTATCGCCAATTGGATTGTCTGCCACGACGTAAAGGATCATGTCTTCTGCGGTGTCATTGGTGATCTGGTGTGGCTCACCCGGCTTGAAAATGAATGCGTCCCCAGCGTTAATCGGAGTCGTCCCATCTTTGGTGGCAGCGCGTACGGGAGTCGAACCCGTGTACCAGCCTTGAGAGGGCTGTGTCCTAACCACTAGACGAACGCGCCACGACTTCGATTTAACACCGCATGGAATACGGCAATTGCCGTGCGCTGGCAAGACGGCGCTTCTGATTACATGTGGAACTTGCTCTTCTTCTTCTTTTCCTTGTGGGCGGCCTTTTTTGCAGGTTTCGCCGGTGTCGGTGTCGGCGTGGCGCCTTCCGGAACAGGGGTAGGCCGCACGCGCGGCTGAGCTAGAAGAGTCTGATGATTGTTCCTGAATGCTTCGAGCGCCAATTTGATGCCGGCGTCGCTGGTAAGCGCCAACATGCGCTGGTAATAGACGTTGTAGTACTCGCGAAGCCGCTGACGCTTTTCCAGATCGGTTCGAGCGGACAGAGCGTAAGCTTTGGCGGCCTTGACGGCGGGATCGTTTACTGTCCGATTTCTCAGCTGCCGCCACTCCACGCGCAATTTCGTCGCTTCTGCGTCGGTGCCGAGCGACGGCGGCTTAAATGTTTCGTCTAGCCGCTTAAGGTCCGACAGTTCGGGCCCGTTGGGCGGCAGTGCAGGCGTCGGACTCACCTCGGGCAGCTCTTGTCCTTCATAAAGGTCCACAGAGGGCGGAGCGGCCTCTTGCGCGCGGATGACCAGTGCGGCACCGACAAGCATCACCGAAAATATCGACCCGCATATTTTCATTCCCATTTTTCATCCCAATGTAACCGAATTTCGGGATGCGTGAAGACGCTATCCATGATAAAGAATCACTCCTGAGTTCGGGGCGTAGCTTAGCTTGGTAGAGCGCGTGGTTTGGGACCACGAGGTCGGAGGTTCAAATCCTCTCGCCCCGATATGCCTCGCATCAATTGCTGGGATCGAGATTCGGGGCGAGTCGCTTTTCCACTACAGCAACCGATTCGCCACGTCGGGTCGCGTAATCCACCAGTTGGTCGCGCCCAATCTGACCGACTCCGAAATATTTTGCGTCGGGGTGCGAAAAATAGAGTCCGCTCACGCTCGAGCCGGGATGCATTGCAAAGGATTCCGTCAATTTCATGCCCGCGTTGTTCTCAGCGTCGAGCAAATCAAACAAGATCCGTTTCTCTGCATGGTCCGGACAAGCCGGGTAGCCAGCCGCCGGCCGGATGCCGCGGTATTTTTCGCGGATGAGATCCACAGGCGACAATTGTTCTTCGCGACCGAATCCCCAGGCAATTCGCGTTTGTTTGTGAAGGTATTCGGCGAAGGCCTCGGCCAATCGGTCCGCCAGCGCTTTAGTCATGATTGCGCTGTAATCGTCATGCTCACGCTTAAAGTCTTCTGCGACTTCATCCGCGCCGTGAATCGAGACGGCGAATCCGCCGAGATAATCTTCAAGTAGGGCATGCGTCTCGCCCGCCGCGGCGGGCCGGAGGCTCGCGCTACTCTCCGGAGCTACGTAATCGGCCAGGCAGTGGTTGAATTGGCCGGCTGGCTTCTGCATTTGCTGGCGCAGGAAATAAAACGTGGCGAGCTTTTCAGTGCGCGTTTCGTCAGTGTAAGCGCCAACGTCATCGCCAATCGAGTTTGCCGGCCAGAAAGCATGAACGCCGCGCGCGACGAGCAGATTCTTCGCCACGATCTGTTGGAGTAGCCTTTGCGCATCGTCAAAAAGTTCGCGTGCTTGCGTGCCAATCTTCGGGTCGTCTAAAATTGCCGGATAGCGGCCGCGCAATTCCCACGCATGAAAAAACGGCGACCAATCGATGTACTCGACCAAATCGCCGAGTGTGATTGCGATCTTCTGGGGAGCGCGCGCATCTCGCGTGCTGGTTTCGGCGTCGCGCCGAAACGGACTTTTCTTCACCCGTTGTTCTTGGTCGGGTTCCGAATCGATCAGAAAAGTTCGCGATCGCGGGACGCGCTCGCCAGCACCCGTGACGGGCGCGCTCCCTAGAGGCGTCGCGTACACGCGCACGCCGAGAAACTCCGGCTTCGGCGGGACGTAGCTGCTCCAGTCGATCGGCCTCGCGTTCGCGCGCGCTTGTTCGAGCGTGAGCAGCTTTTTTGCATGCGTTTTTGCCGCGTGCTCCTGGCGTAACCGCTCGTAATCCTGGCGTGTTTTCTTGTCGAACTCTGCCTTGAGTTCCTGCTTCAGCAATGAATTCACCACACCCACCGCGCGCGAGGCATCGAGCACGTGCACCGTGCTGGATCGATAATGCGGGGCGATCTTGACCGCGGTGTGTGCACGGCTGGTAGTCGCGCCACCAATCAACAGAGGCAAATTAAATCCTTCGCGCTCCATTTCCTGCGCCACGTGGACCATCTCATCCAGCGATGGTGTAATGAGTCCGCTCAGCCCAATTGCATCTGCCTTTCGCTCCCGCGCGGTTTCCAAAATTTTCGCTGCTGGCACCATCACGCCAAGATCTACGACATCATAGTTGTTACATTGCAGGACCACGCCCACGATGTTCTTGCCGATATCGTGCACATCGCCTTTGACGGTGGCCATGATGATCCGTCCCTGCGGCTTCGCGTCCGCGCTTTTCTCCGCTTCCATGAACGGCATCAGATAGGCCACAGCTTTTTTCATCACGCGGGCGCTCTTGACGACCTGTGGCAAAAACATTTTCCCTGCCCCAAACAGGTCACCAACGACGCTCATCCCGGCCATCAACGGACCCTCAATTACATCGAGTGGGCGCTTGCATTTCTGGCGTGCGTCCTCCGTATCGGCATCGATGTAGTCGACGATGCCTTTAACCAGCGCGTGTTTTAGACGCTCCTCGACAGGTCGGTTTCGCCATGCTGCATCGGGAACCGCCGTTTTGTCTTTCGCCTTGACGCGTTCGGCGAAATCGACCAGGCGCTCCGTCGCGTCATCGCGCCGATTCAACAGCACATCTTCCACGCGCTCTCGCAGCTCCGGTTCTATTTCTTCGTAAACATCGAGCTGACCAGCGTTGACGATTCCCATGTCCAGACCGGCCCGGATCGCATGAAACAGGAAGGCGGCGTGCATCGCCTCACGCACAGCATTATTGCCGCGAAATGAAAATGAGATGTTGCTCACTCCGCCACTGACACGCGCGCCCGGCAGATTTTTTTTGATCCAGCTCGTTGCTTCGATGAAATCGAGCGCGTAGTTGCGATGTTCTTCCAAACCGGTGGCGA
The DNA here is from genome assembly GCA_036270025.1 of Candidatus Udaeobacter sp. Classification (GTDB taxonomy): domain Bacteria; phylum Verrucomicrobiota; class Verrucomicrobiia; order Chthoniobacterales; family UBA10450; genus Udaeobacter. The sequence goes on from DATBDI010000316.1 coordinate 3,642, forward strand.
TAGTCAGAATGTTCGGATCAAAAATAATGTCGGCCGGCGGAATTTCGGCCTGCTTGGTCAACAGATCGTAAGCACGGGTGCAGATCGAGATTCTTCGCTCGAAATTATCGGCCTGCCCTCGTTCGTCGAACGCCATCACGATGACGGCTGCGCCATATCGTCTGATCAAGCGCGCCTGCCGTAGAAATTCTTCCTCGCCGTTTTTGAGGCTGATGGAATTCACCACCGCTTTTCCTTGCACGCATTTCAAACCCGCCTCGATAACGCTCCACTTCGAGCTGTCGATCACGATGGGAATTCGAGCGATCTCCGGTTCGCTCCCAATCAAATTCAGGAAACGGACCATCGCCGCTTCCGAATCGATCATGCCCTCGTCCATGTTCACGTCGAGCATGTTTGCGCCGCCTTGCACCTGTTGACGTGCGACAGCCAGTGCGCCTTCGAAATCACCAGCGAGAATCAGTTTCGAAAACTTGGGCGATCCTGTGATGTTCGTGCGCTCGCCGATCACAGCGAACCCGAAATCAGGCGTAATCTTCAGCGCCTCGAGGCCGGAAAGTTCGAGAACTGCGGATTGCGCATTGCCGACCGCGAATTTTGCGCCGGTGGATTGGGGAGCACCCACGTCCAGCGCGTTGGTCGTTGCGTCTCGCGACGGCGAACTTTCGAACTTCATTTCAAAGTTGGCGAAGGCGGAACACCTTCGCCAACACCCGAGACGGGCGTGCTCCCCAGGTGACGTGATTCCGTGCGCCGTGGTGCACAATTGCGCACCGCATTTTCGAGTACGCGGATGTGGTCCGGTGTGGTGCCGCAACAACCGCCAACTATGTTCAGCCAGCCGTTCGCGGCCCAGTTTGCAACCTTGGGCGCGAACGTTTCAGGAGTTTCGGGAAAACCTGTCGGCGAAAGCGCATCCGGCAAGCCGGCGTTCGGATACGCACTCATGTAGTACGGAGACACGCGCGCCAACTCTTCCACAAACGCTTCCATCTCATCCGGGCCGAGCGAACAATTCAAACCGAGGACGAGCGGTTGTGCATGCGCGAGCGATACGAGCATCGCTTCGACGGTTTGCCCGCTCAAATTCCGCCCGGACTTGTCGATGACCGTGCCCGAAATCATCAACGGGACCGTGCGTCCAGTTTTTTCGAATGCATCTGTGATGGCGAATAGCGCGGCCTTTCCGTTGAGCGTGTCGAAAATCGTTTCGACAATGAGAAGGTCGACACCACCTTCGAGCAACGCCGCTGCTTGATCCAAATAGGTTTCGCGAAGCTGATCGAACGACACGGCGCGAAACGCTGGATCGTTGACGTCAGGTGAAATGGAACCCGCAACCGGAAGCGGCCCCATTGAGCCGCCAACAAATCGCTGCCGGCCAGTTTGGTTGCTAATGCGATCCGCGGCTTCACGCGCTACTCTGGCGGCTTCAAAATTAATTTCCCGCACGAGGTCGCGTAGATGAGCATCGTCCACCACGCGCTGAAAAAATTCCTGGTCCTTGCGGCCGCCCTGCGGCTCGCCTTGAAAGAGAAAGTCGTTCAAACCAATTGTTGTCCCGCTAAAAGTGTTCGTCTCGATGATGTCGGCGCCTGCATCCAGATAAGCCGCGTGAATTTCCGCGACGACTTTCGGCCGCGTTAAGTTGAGTAGCTCGAGACTCCCCTTGAGGTCTTTGCCTTTCCAATCAACGAATCGCTTTCCACGATAATCCTGCTCGGCCAACTTATATTGTTGGATCATCGTACCCATGGCCCCGTCGAGCACGACGATCCGTTCGCGCAAGAGCGACTCAAGAGGATGGAGACCGTTTGCTGTCATGATTGTCCTGGAAACTAAAGGGGGTTTCCCTTGGTAATCAAGCAACAAATTGACGCATCATGATGCGTAGATGTGTAAGTGATCATGCTCCTGCTGGTAATCGTAATCGAGCCACGCCCAAATGTTAATCCGTTGGGAGATGCAATGACGAAATCCGAATGACGAATGACGAACCGCGGTTTCGCCGACGTTGAACCTTAGATCGTCAACACAGAATTTTACATAGGGCGCTGCACTCCGTGCGCGCCATTCTTTCGATTGGGGAGCATACGCGTCCCGCGTGTTGGTCGTTGCGTCTCGCGACGACGAACTTTTCTCTTTGTCTCGCTATTCGTCAGAAGTTCGTGCTGTCGAGACAACAGCACCAGCCCCCGAGACGGGCGCGCTCCCCAGGAGAACGCGCCCTTATGGCGCGATCCGGTCGGTCAGCGTGTCGGTATGAAAAGCGGTGTGATCACGCAAACGAAACCAGGGACTATCGGGCTTGGTGGTCTGCGCTATCGCGTTTTTCTCACCCGTTGCAAAATCGTCCCATGAATTGTAGCGAGCAACGGTTAGAAATGTCCAGGCGGCGCCTTCCAGGTGCTGCAGCATGATATTGCCTGCAGTAGTGTCATTGGACGCGCTGGGTATTTCGCTCAGCATTTTTTCGAGTTGTTCCCGATGACCAGGAGCAGGGCGATAATAGGAAACGGAATAAACCGAGCCGGTCGTTTTGGATTTTGAGTCGGCGTCAATGCCCATCGCCCGTGTGAACTCCTCCCATGACGGACCGTTCACAAACGTATCGGTATGCCACTCGCTGAGGTCACGTTTGTCGGGAGGCACTGCTGTCCCCGCAGCTTCCACTGTCGCTTTTGGGCCGAGATGCGTGATGACCACGTAATCCCATGCATCGCCGTCTTGATGGCGAAGAACAATAAAATGATCGGGCATCGGGTTGCTACGATCTGGCGTTTTAAGCCAATCGCCCAACTGAACTGCCTTGCCGAGCGCGGCCTTTGTAAAATGGACATGGTAAACGTCTGTGCGCTTGCCGGCTCCTGCAGGCGCCGCACCCTTTCCGGTTGCCGACGGCGTTGACGATTGAGCCTGCACGAACGGAATAGGGGACAGCATTAGGAATGTGGTTACGAGAATAGCTACGA
>DATBDI010000317.1:0-1656 GCA_036270025.1 Candidatus Udaeobacter sp.
CGCTTCGCCTGCGTCGCTGCCGGGGGGACGAGCGGTGGGTGAAGAGCCAACACCAGATCAGATCATGCAGGTCGGCCTCGGGTTCTGGGCTTCGAAGACGCTGCTGAGCGCGGTGGAGATGGAGCTGTTTACCGAGTTGGCAAAGCATCCTGACAGCGGGGAGGCTCTGCGGGACCGACTGGGGCTTCACTCGCGCTCGTACCGGGATTTCCTTGATGCGCTGGTGGCGCTCGGATTCTTGGAGCGCGATGAGCGCCTCTATCGGAACTCGGCGAGCACGGAGATGTTCTTGGACAAGAACAAGCCCTCATACATCGGCGGCATCCTCGAGATGGCTAATCAACGCCTCTACCGCTTCTGGGGCGGCCTTACCGAGGCGCTGCGGACGGGGCAGCTGCAAAACGAGGCGAAATCCGGCGAGACTCCATTCTTTGAAGCCTTATATGCCGATCCTGCCCGCCTGAAGGGCTTCCTCGCCGCGATGACCGGGCTTAGCCACGGCGCCAACCTGGCGATCGCAACGAAGTTTCCATGGCGCGAGCATGAAACGTTCGTTGATGTGGGGACGGCCCAGGGAGATCTCGCGGTGCAAATCGCGCTTGCGAATGAGCACCTCACGGGAGTTGGATTCGACTTGCCGGAAGTCGCCCCGATCTTCGAGGATTACGCGGAAAAGAACGGTGTGCAGGACCAGCTGCGATTCGCGGCTGGGGACTTCTTCGCCGAAGAACTGCCACGAGCCGACGTACTTGTGATGGGGCACATCCTCCACGACTGGGGCCTCGACGAGAAGCGAACCCTGATCCAGAAAGCGTACGAGGCACTCCCTGACAAGGGAGCCCTGATCATTTACGAGACCATCATCGACGACGACCGCTCACACAACGCGTTGGGGTTACTCATGAGCCTCAACATGCTCATCGAGACTGAGCGTGGCTTCGACTACACCGCCTCCGATTGCATGGCCTGGATGGCCGAGGCAGGATTCGTCAGCACGCGCGCCGAGCATCTGATCGGGCCGGACTCGATGGTCATCGGCCTGAAGTAGGCGACGGAACACCTCCCTAGGGCCGCGTGGCGTGCGCTCAGGGTCATTCCGGAACGCTGCCCAGGCCAGTGGGCAGCGTCATCGCGGGAGACTGGTCTCCGCGTATGCCCGCGCGACCGCGTTCATCGTCTGCTCGTGTGTCTTGTGTCTTGTCGCTGACTGCCGCCTGCGGATGTGCGAGTAGCGGAAGCTGACCGATCCGGGAGCGGCTCATCTCCACTCGGACCTCGCCGTCACTGACGCTGGCCACCGCCACGGCAGGCAGAACGCGATGCCTCCGGCGAAACCGCCCTTCGGTCACGACGAGGTAGCTCTCCCCGGGCGCGTAGCTGCCCCACGAGACGCGGCCCGCGCTCCCGTCGCTAGCCGATGACCTTGAATCCCTTCACGGAGTCGAAGCCGCTGAGGACGCCGGCCCGGAAAGTCCGCGCGTTCTCCACGACTGCCGACTCTAACGTCGAGGGTCACGCCGGCTTTCGAGCCGACGTATGCTGAGCATCGAGATGAGGATCTGGGGGCTCTCGAAACAGGCAGCGCACTACCAGAAGGCGCCCGAAGGCGAGGGGCGTTGCGATCACTGCAAGTACATGTTTCCGCCGCTGGCGATC
>DATBDI010000318.1:0-2155 GCA_036270025.1 Candidatus Udaeobacter sp.
CCGCCACGTGATCATCCCGCAACCGCGTGATAAATCTCTTCGAGAATTTCGCGCATCGCGTAACGAAATTTCCATTTCGGATAATGCGACTGGAATTTTCGCACATCGCTGATCCACCAGATGTGGTCGCCGATGCGGTTCGTTTCCTCATAGGTCCAGGTTAATTTCTTGCCGCTGATCTCTTCGCACAGATCGATCGCTTCCAGCATCGAACAGTTGCTATGGCGGCTGCCGCCAATGTTGTAAACTTCTCCGGCGCGCGGCGCGCGCATGAACGCTGCGAACGCTTCCACGAGATCGAAACTGTGGATATTATCGCGGACCTGTTTGCCTTTGTAGCCGAAAACGCGATACGGCCTGCCACTCACCGTACAAATCATGAGATACGAAAGAAAACCGTGCAGTTCTGTTCCGGCATGCGCAGGTCCCGTAAGACAACCGCCACGGAATGAAACCGTGGGCATTCCAAAATAGCGGCCGTATTCCTGGACCAGAATGTCCGCGGCGACTTTCGACGCGCCGAAGAGCGAGTGCGTGGTGTAATCGATGCTCATGGTCTCGGAGATTCCGGGCTCGTATTCGTGCCCCGGCTCGATTTCCCAGCGCTTCTCCAGTTCGTGCAGCGGCAACCGATTCGGCGTATCGCCATAAACCTTGTTCGTCGAAGTGAAGATGAACGGCGTTTCCGGACAGAATTGTCTGGCCGCTTCCAGCAGATTGAGCGTGCCATTCGCGTTCACCGTAAAATCGGTCTGCGGCTCGCGTGCAGCCCAGTCGTGTGACGGTTGCGACGCGGTATGCACAATCAATTGGATCGCGCCGCGATGCTGCTTGAATAAATCCGTCACGCCCGCGGCATCCCGGATATCGAGGTTGTGATGTTCGTAGCCGGTAATGTTCGCGATCAAATCGTCGCGCGTTTTTTTGGTCGAAGCCTCGGCGCCAAAAAACTTCTGTCGCATGTCGTTGTCGATGCCGATCACGCGCGCGCCATCGCGCGCAAAACGCTTGACGGTTTCGGAACCAATCAAGCCGGCCGAGCCGGTAACAATTACGCTGCGCATCATCTCCTATTTACCACGGAACGTACGAGAAGGGTGATCAGTGATCGGCGGATGACTGGCAAAGCGCGATTCTGATCACTGATCACAGCTCACTGATCACCAATCCGAAGATGCTCTCAAACGGCGCAATGCGACTGGCCGCGTTTTTGCAGGTACCGCTGATGATAGTCTTCCGCGCGCCAAAATTTTGGCGCAGGTTCAATTTGCGTCACGATTGGCCGATTGAAGCGACCACTCTTTTGCAGGCTTTCCTTTGAAGTCTGGGCTGCCGCCTGTTGTTCCGGGGAATGGTAAAAAATCACGGAGCGATATTGCCTTCCAACGTCCGGCCCCTGGCGATTCAACGTGGTTGGGTTGTGGTTCGACCAGAAAACGTTCAACAGTTGCTCGTAACTGATTTGCGATGGATCGAACGCCACTTCCACTACTTCTGCGTGCCCGGTTTTATCGGTGCACACATCCTCATACGTCGGGTTGTCCTTGGTGCCGCCTGCGTAGCCGACTGCTGTTGATGACACGCCCTCTAAATTGCGAAAAGTTTCTTCAACTCCCCAGAAACATCCGGCTCCGAATGTGGCTTTGTGCGTTTGCATTAGAGATCATGATGCGGTTACAGACGGCGCGCAACCCGGGGTTATCATTCGCTGTTTGACGTGCCATCTAGCGCCAAAGGCGCGGCGTTCATCTCAAAGTCCGCCACAGGACGGATTCGCCGTGGCGAACCTGGGGCAGCGCCCCAGGATTATGGTAAATCCAAGAACCAGCGCTGAAAGCGCGATTCACTTCGCGCGGCAGTTCGAATCGACCCGTCAATTGAATCGCGCTTTCAGCGCTCGTTTTCGTGGCGATTTGAATTCCTGTAGCGTGCGCTGTCCTCAGCGCACTGGAGTTCGCGCAGTGACCGGAAATCCGCTGAGACAGCGGACACTACAGCACTTGTTTTCACTCGCCGGTTGAGGTCGAAGACCGCGCTCAATAGATACCTGCTTGACTTGCCAGCGTCGGTCGTTTCCATAGCTCTTAATTCCAATAGCCCTATCCAACGGCGCGGCTGCGATTTATCGGATGCCTTAACCAAATGAACACGTCTG
>DATBDI010000319.1:0-4101 GCA_036270025.1 Candidatus Udaeobacter sp.
GCACCAAACACGAACACGATGTTGTTGTGGTAACGGTTGTGCCACCAACCCCGATCGTGCCACTCTGAATGGTAATTACGGAAAACATTATATTGGCGACCCTGCCAATTCTGACTGCCTTCAATACGTCTGCCCTGCTGGAATTTCACCGCAGGTGCCTTTGCTGTGTTGGGCTGTTTTGGAACATTGAAGTGCTTCGGCTTAACTGGGTGTCCTGCCGCAACGCCACCCTTGCCGGGCTTGCCCGCCCCTGGCTTGGGTGCGCCTGCAGGTTGACCGGCTGCCGCCGCCTGACCCGCTGTCGCGGCCTTACCGTGTCCTTTTGCCTTGTTAACTTCAGCCTCGTGTTTTGCCTTATTCGCTTCTGCCTGGTGTTTCGCTTCTGCCTGGTGTTTTGCCTTATTCGCTTCTGCCTGGTGTTTCGCTTGTGCCTGGTGTTTTGCCTTGTTCGCTTCTGCCTGCGCGTTGTTGACGTGTACCGGCTTACCAGAAGTTGTCGCTGCACTTGTCCCCTTTTTTGCCTTGCCGGCTTCAGGTGACTTCGCGACGTGCGCAGGCTGGCCGGCTGGTTTTGCGTGCCCCGTGGGCTTGGTCACCGGAGCAGGGTGACTCGCGTGCACAGGTTTACCCCTTGCTGTTCCGTGTTGAGGCGCAGCCGTCTTCCCCGCGGGCGCAGCTTTTTTCTTTTCCTTTCCTGTTTGCGGCGCTTGCGCGTGAGCGGTGATGAGCGCCAGAGCTAAACTGCAAATCAAAATAAAAAGTGTTCTCATAAGCTTTGTTCTTCTGACGTTTTGCCGATTTCACTTATTCAACGTATCAGGCTCACCATGTGGATGCCCTTCGGGCGATGGTCGTGGTTCAAAACGAGGAGCCGAATGACGAACTCGTCACGCGGCTCTTTGATAGGATTGCGCTATGCCAGACCGAGAGTCTGCAGGGTCAGGTCTGTTGCTGCTGACGCACAGCTTCGAACAACACAATTGCCACTGCTGTGGCCAGATTCAGACTTCGCGTTCCATGCATCGGAATCGTAATGCAGTTGTTCTCGTTGACGGCGAGTAACTCCTGCGGCAGGCCTTTCGTTTCCCGGCCGAACACGAGGAAATCACCTTTCTGAAACTTCGCGTCGTAATAAGCTCGCTCGCTCTTCGTGGTGACAAAAAAATACCGCGTCGCAGGCGGCTGCGCACGCCGTAAAGCCTCAAACGAATCCCACAATTGCAAATGTACTTCTTCCCAATAATCGAGACCAGCCCGGCGCAATTGCCGATCTTCCAGCGAAAAACCAAGCGGTTTCACCAGATGCAAGGTTGATCGCGTGGCGAGACAAAGCCGGCCGATGTTGCCCGTGTTCGGCGGAATCTCCGGCTCGACCAAGACAACGTTAAACACAAATCTCTCAGGAACTCAGGACAGCAGGAAAAGACAAACCAGAAATCACTTTCCTGCGTTCGTGCTTTCCTTTGAGATTTAGAGTTTGCTCGCGACAAACTTTTCCAGCTTCATCACGTCAGCCGCGAATTTGCGAATACCCTCGCCGGTCTTTTCGTACGCCATCGCATTTTCGTTTAGCAACCAGCGGAATTTGTTTTCGTCCAATTCGAGCTTGTCGATCTTCGCCGATTTCGCCTTTTCGGGATCGAGTTTGCGTTCGAGCGGCTCGGTTGATTCGGAAAGTTCCTTCATCAGTTCGGGGCTAATCGTCAGGCAATCGCACCCCGCCAGCTCGCGGATTTGACCGGGGTTGCGGAAGCTCGCACCCATGACTTCGGTCGGGATATTGAACTTCTTATAATACGTATAAATCTCAGTAACTGACTGCACCCCTGGATCTTCAGGACCGGTATAGTCGCGCTTGTTTTCCTTTTTGTACCAATCGTAAATCCGCCCGACAAACGGCGAGATGAGCTGCACCTTCGCCTGCGCCGCGCGCACCGCCTGCGGCAGCGAAAACAGCAGTGTCAGATTGCAGCGAATCCCTTCCTTCTGCAGTTGCTCGGCGGCAAGAAGTCCTTCCCAGGTTGACGCGATTTTAATCAGCACGCGTTCGCGCGGAATTTTGCGCTCCTTGTAAAGCTCAATCAGTCGCCGCGCTTTGTTGATCGAACCTTCGACATCGTACGACAAACGCGCGTCCGTCTCCGTCGAGACGCGTCCCGGCACGATTTCAAGAATGTCGGTGCCGAATTGGACAAGCAGATGATCGCAGATGTCTTCGATCTGCTCGTGACCGCTCAGGCCTGATTTCTTTCGATCAGCCAGCACCTCCTCAATCAAATGCGCGTACTCTGATTTTTGCGTGGCAGCGTACACAAGACTCGGGTTCGTCGTGGCGTCCTGCGGCTTGAAATCCTTAATCGATTCAAAATCCGCCGTGTCGGCAACGACTTTCGTGAATTTCTTCAACTGCTCCAGCTGGTTCAATTTTGTTTTAGTTTCTTCGGCAACTGCCGTGCTCATGATTTTATCCTCCGATCTTCGGAAACCGTACGCCCCGAACAAACGATCGACAATCGAAAATGATGTTGTAGGGCAAGCGCTCCGCTTGCGGGTTCAACAATAGCAACCGGCGCGGTCGCCCCACACATTCAAAATGCGGGAGGCGATGCGCCCGCCCTACAATTTTCCCGAGAATACGCCACGCCGTTGTAGGGCAAGCGCTCCGCCTGCCAAACCAAAACACGGCAACCGACGCGGTTGCCCTCCAATTACAATTTGATCCGTGTAACCCGCGGTTAAGGAAATTTCTCAGGCAGAAACTGTCCGAGGCGCAGAAGTCGAACGTTTCGACCCGAGAGCCGCGCGGACAAAATTGTTTCCGAGTTCCCACATTGGTCCGGGGAATTTGCGGCATTCGGTGAGCACATCGTCGAGCGCGTTGACGAACATATTGATTTCTTTTTCGCCGATGATTAGCGGCGGCAGAATTTTCAGCACGTCCATCGCGTGCCCGGCGACCTGCGTAAGAATGCGATGCTTGCTCAACATCTGGGTTACCACCATTTGTGCAAAGAGCACCTTGTCGATCTTGTGCAGAAGTTTCCAAGCCATCTTGAGTTTTAGCTCCCTCGGCTCGTGAAACTCGATCCCGATCATCAAGCCTCTACCGCGAACTTCTTTAATGAACGAATGTTTCGCGCGCAACGCATCGATCTTTTCCATGAGTAGCGCGCCCATTTTTGCTGCGCGCTCGACCAAATTCTCCTGGTCGATGACTTCCAGCGTGGCGAGCCCGCATGCCATGGCGAGGTTGTTGCGCCCGAAGGTTGTCGAATGGACAACGCAACGGTCCATTCGCGAAAAGGTTTTCTGGTAAATATCGCGCCGGGTAACGATCGCACCGCACGGCACGTAGCCGCCGCTCAACGTTTTCGCGAGCGTGATGATGTCTGGCTCGAGGTTCCAATGCTGAAATCCAAACATCTTCCCTGTGCGACCAAGGCCTGTCTGCACTTCATCTGAGATCAGCAGCGTGCCGTACTTACGGCAAAGTTCTTGAGCGCGCGGGAAGAAATCGGTTTTCGGCATTTGGCAGCCCTTGCCTTGAACCGTCTCGATCACAAAGGCGGTGACATCACGTGAGCGAAGCTGCCGATCCAGCTCGTCGATGTTGTCCAGCGGCACGCGCGCGTCGAATCCTCCCATAAGCGGACCGAATCCTTCGGTGAAACTTTCGCAACCCATTAGCGACAGCGACCCTATCGTGAGGCCATGAAACGCGCTGGCCAGAGAGACCACGCGTGTCCGGCCCGTAGCAGCGCGCGCAAACTTCAATGCGCCTTCCATTGCTTCCGTGCCGGAATTGCAGAAAAAAACAGCATCCAGATGCGGCGGCGTCCGTTTGGTGATTGCTTCTGCAAGCAAACCGCTCAGAAGCGAACAATCCATCTGCACCATGTTTGGAAGATCCAGATCGAGCACGTCACGGATCGCCTGTTTCACCACCGGATGATTGCGACCAATGTTGAAGACCGAGTAGCCGCTTAGAAAATCGAGGTACGGCTGGTTGTCCATGTCGAACAAGTATGCGCCTTCTGCCCGCGCATAGACCTTGTCGAACCCAATGACCCGTTGGGCCGCCACTAATGTCCGGTTCAAATG
>DATBDI010000320.1:0-2056 GCA_036270025.1 Candidatus Udaeobacter sp.
TCGGAACACTGTCCGCGGCGTCGACCCTGCCGGCCAAATCTGGGTGATCTCCGATTTCAAAGCGGACGTGAAGGCCGACGGGCGTATCCGCGTTGACGGCCGAGGCCTGCTGCTGGGTGGAGGCAATACCATTGGCACGAATGGCAACGCCAGCGTCTTCGCGACGCTGATTTGTGAGGCTACGCCGCCCTTCACCCAATTCAGTACGAACATTACGGGTGTCCCGCTGGCGGCCAATGGCGACTTCCGGATTGACGATGTGCTGATGCCGGCGCCACCGGCCGAGTGCGGCAGCCCCGTGCTCCTTATCCGTGTGACGCCCAGCGGAGCTTGGTTTGCTGCGGGCATCCCGAAGCTCGATTAGCCCCGATCGCAATTAGGCACAGATCTTAACCTGAGGAGAAAGCGATGCTATCTCCAAGGAGGGAGCCGACCCTTATCTCATTGGTAACACCACAAAATCCCGCGGACGCGCCTTGGTAACGAAGCAGAGCGGGAGCGATTGTGAAGCATGAAAATAAAACAAATAATTGGTTTACTAGCTGGCATCACCTTCGTGGCGCTCAGTCCCGTAACGTGGGCTCGCGGCGGCGGCGGTGGTGGTGGAGGCTTCCATGGTGGCGGTTTCGGCGGTGGCGGTTTCCACGGCGGTGGTTTCCACAGTAGTGGAGGCCGCGGTGGCGGCGTACGCTTCGGCGGGCAACGGTTTCAAAGTGGAGGCCCGCGCTTCGCGGACCGAACTGGCAACGTCGCGCGCAATCGGGGCGTAATGTCTTCAGCCGCGCGTCCCTCGCGAACATTTCCGCAACGCGGATTGAACGGGCGGACGAACCATTTCGCCGAACGTCATGAGGCAAACTGGCACGGCGACTGGGATCGGCGACATGCACATTTCGATCACGGCCGCTTCTTTGTCTTTATCGGCGGCTTCTGGTGCGGACTAGATGACGGATTCTACCCGTGGGATTACCTTCCGTATTACGCCGCTGACTATTACCCGTACGATTACTATACGGATAGTCAGCCGTACGATAACACGGATAATAACAGTGTCCCGGCGGCTGATCCCACGGTCGAAGCTACCCAGGAGGAGCTTGCCCAGCAGGGGTATTACAACGGTCCAGTCGATGGCATTTTCGGACCGACGACGCGTGACGCGGTGGCGAAATATCAAACCGCCAACCAGCTAAACGTAACCGGAAGTCTATCGCCCGACACACTGCAGTCGCTTGGATTGCCCCAGCCAGCGGCTAGTTGAACGACAACATCCGATCACGATGGTGCCGGCTCGTTCTTCAAGCGGCACCATCACAATTTCGATCGAGGCTCTGGTTTCGCAGTGGCACCGCCAGCAGAAGAATGCCGATCAAGGCTGGAGCGAGCAAATATCGCTCGTCACCAGCCCAGGAGAAAAATGGCTATGACTAATTTCGTGTCGACACGTTCCCTCCTGCTGCTGTGCAGTGCGATCTTTCTCGGCGCAAGCACACTGGCTGCAGCAAAGGGCTCCAGCCTGGATGGAACCTACATCCTGGACCAAACCGACAGCGACAATATAAATGAGGTGATCGAAACCGCGGTGGGGAAACTGAACTTCCTGACACGAGATATCGCTCGAGGGCGCCTCGAGAAACTGAACCCCGCTTACCGCAAGGTAGCAATCATTTCTTCTCCGGATGAAATCAGCGTGACCGTGGATAACCAGCGGCCGTTACAGACACCGGTGAAGGGTGCACCTGTCGCCTGGGTTGGTCCTGACGGAGGAAAGGTGAAGGCTAGCATGCAGTTGGCAGGCCGGCGTTTGGCGCAGACATTCACTTCAGCAGACGGGCGCAGAGTTAATGATTACACTCTAAGCCCTGATGGGCGGACACTGACCATGCAGGTGACAGAAACGAGCCCCCGACTGTCTCAAACTATCACGTACAAACAAGTTTACAGACGAGCCTCCTGAAAGAGCATGCCGACGGATCTGGTTTCTGGGTAAGAGCACACCCGCTGGTCTGTCATCCTTTCCCCTCGATGCCGAAGCAAACTGGCTGCAAAGGAATTTCCC
>DATBDI010000321.1:0-1990 GCA_036270025.1 Candidatus Udaeobacter sp.
GGGTTCACGCACTACGGGCCTTCGGCTGGATTGATGGAGCTGCGCGAAGCAATCGCGCAATATGTGAGCGAGACGCGCAAAGTGGACGTTACGCCTGACGAAGTGGTCGTGGTACCGGGCGGCAAACCTATCATATTTTTCACCATCCTAGCGCTCGCCGAGGAGGGCGACGAAGTCGTGTATCCGAACCCTGGATTCCCGATTTACGAATCGATGATCAATTACGTCGGCGCGAAAGCGGTGCCAATCCGGTTGCGCGAAGAGCTGGATTTTCGCCTCGATGTCGACGAGCTCGCGGGACTGATTAACGAGCGCACGAAGCTTCTCATCCTGAATTCGCCACAGAATCCGACCGGCGGCGTGCTGGAGAAAAAGGACATCGACGCGGTCGCGCGCGCCATCGGCGATCGCGACATCATGGTGTTGAGCGATGAGATCTACAGCCGTCTTATTTTCGAAGGTGACCATCATTCCATCATGTCGATCGACGGCCTGAAGGAGCGAACGATTTTGCTGGACGGCTTTTCAAAGACGTACGCCATGACCGGCTGGCGAATGGGCTACGGCGTCATGCGCGCAGACTTAGCGTCGCGAATTGCGCGGCTCATGACCAACTCCGCTTCGTGCACCGCGAGCTTCACGCAAATCGCAGGCATCGAAGCGATCCGCGGACCGCAGGATTCAGTCGAGAAGATGCGCACGGAATTTGAGAAGCGACGCGGCGTCATGGTTGCGGGCCTGAACAAAATCAAAGGCTTTTCCTGCCGCGTGCCGCACGGCGCGTTTTATGTTTTCCCAAACATTACGAAGACCGGTTGGCCGTCGAAGAAATTGGCAGACGCGCTGCTGGAAGATGCCGGGGTTGCCGCATTGTCCGGCACCGCTTTTGGCGATTTCGGAGAAGGCTATTTGCGCTTCAGCATCGCCAATTCAATAGAGAATATCGAGAAAGCGCTCGACCGTGTCAGCGCGTGGGCTGAGAAGAATCTGTAGGGCGACCGCTCCGGTTGCCGCTCTGGCAGGCGAAGCGCCTGCCCTACAACAGAAAACTTCCTGCTTTCCTCGTTTCCTGATTAGATTCTGCTGCCACCATGTCCGACAAGAAACATTTTCGCGTGTTTGCCACGTCGCGCATCGGCGATGCGGCGGAGAATCTTCTGCGCGAGCGCGGATACGATCTGGAAGTTTTCCACGGACCCGAGGCGCCGCCAAAGAAGCTGATCATCGAGAAAGTGAAGAGCGGCGTCGATGGGTTGATCACCACGTTGCGTGATCCGATCGATGCCGAAGTTTTCGAGGCAGGGAAGGGGACGCTTAAAGTTGTGGCGCAGATCGCGGTCGGTTTCGACAACATCAACCGCGCTAACGCGAACAAATACAAAATTCCGTTCACGAACACGGCCGACGTGCTCACCGAAGCGACTGCCGAGTTCGCGTTTTTCATGATGGGAATGCTCGCGCGAAAGATGTGGCAGAGCGAACGCCTTGTGCGCGAACAGAAATGGCCGTCGTGGCACCCGTTCCTGCCGTTCCTCGGCGACGAAGTCACCGGCAAAACCCTTGCAGTCATCGGCACCGGCCGGATTGGCCTGGCGATGATCAAGAAATGTTCGGGATTCGACATGAATATCGCTTGCTACGATCCGGCGTATCAGAATCACGAATTCATCGCGGCCATTCAGGACGTGATGGACCTGCGCCACGCGCGCGATATTCAGAAAGAGAAGACCTGGATCAGATATATTGAGCTCGAGGAAGCATTGCGCGTCGCCGATTACATCACTCTGCATGTGCCGTTGTTACGCGAAGGCGAGACCGACAAGCCGACGTATCATCTGATCAACGAAAAAACGCTCAAACTGATGAAACCGACTGCGTATTTGATCAACAGCTCACGCGGCCCGGTTGTGGACGAGAAAGCGTTGGCAAACGCATTGAAAAAAAATGTGATTGCTGGCGCCGCGCTCGACGTGTTTGAGAAAGAGCCGCT
>DATBDI010000322.1:0-2730 GCA_036270025.1 Candidatus Udaeobacter sp.
CCATTCGCTCGTCGGCGGTCATAGACCGCCGCTACAAAAAACGCCTCGACACAGCGAGGCGGCTACAGGACTAGCGTGATGCTATACGTGATTCACGTATAGCAACCTTCGCCAACAAGCTCGTGTGAGCGCGCGCAACCATCGTCGTTATTTTGGAATCAGTTCGAACAGGGAAAGATCCTTTCGGCGGGTCGCCGAAAGCAACACGCGAGCGGCGTGTGCTCCCCAGAATTCGCCGCCGCAGCTTGACCGCAGCCACACATCACCTATTCTCCTATCCGAGGTTCCTATGGCGATGATTGGCGGCCAGACCCCAACTCCGGAGGATTTACCCGTGGGCTACAAGCGGCGCGTCGTTGTGAAATTCCGCCCTGACGTTCGTCTCTCCTACACGACCGACGCCCAAACGCAATTCGCCACCACCGCTCAGCGCGAGTGGGCCGAGCTCACCGCCGCTCATCCCGGCATCGCACTCGTACCTTACTTTTCCACCCTGCCCGAGCACATTCTGCGCTCGTTATCGCAACCGCCCGGGACGCAACCTGTAGCTGTTCCGCCCAGTTTCACTCAATACTTCGCCATCGAATGTCCTGCTGGAGTGGATCCCGAAGCGGTCGCCCGCACCGTCGCATCGTGGCCTGTGGTTGATACTGCCTACGCCGAAGCCGACCCTGCTCCGCCGCCTGTTTATTCCTCCGACGATCCGCGCAACACCGATCAGCATTACGAAGACGCCGCACCCACAGGCATCGACGTGCGCTGGGCTTGGGCGCAAGCCGACGGCACCGGCGTCGGCTTTGTCGACATGGAGCGAGGCTGGACACTCAACCATGAAGACCTTGTCGCCGCAGGCATTAGCGTCATCTCCGGCATTAACAACGACTACACTGGACATGGCACCGCTGTCCTCGGTGAAGTCGTTATGGTCGACAACACCATCGGCGGAGTCGGCATAGCCCCGTACGCCTCGGCTCGCGTTGTTTCGCAATGGCGCAACGCCAGCACCTACAGCACCGCCGAAGCCATCCTCAGCGCCGCCGCCGTCATGAAAAGCGGCGATGTGCTCCTGCTCGAAGCGCAGACCACCTCGTCCACAATGTCTGGCTACCTTCCTGTGGAAGTCGAGCAGGCCACCTTCGACGCCATCCAATATGCCACTTCCTATGGCATCATCGTCGTCGAAGCTGGGGGCAATGGCTCGAACGACCTCGACACCTACAAGGACTCCAACGGCAAGTTCATCCTCAACCGCAACAGCAACGACTTCCGGGATTCCGGCGCTATCATGGTCGGCGCTGCCAGTTCCTCCACACCGCATGCGCGTTCCGGCTTTTCCAACTATGGGAGCCGCATCGATTGTTACGGTTGGGGCGACAGCATCGATACCACCGGCGACGGCTGGACGGGCAACGCCACCAACACCTACACCACATCCTTTGGAGGAACTTCGGGAGCTTCGCCCATCATTGCCGGCTCTGCGCTCATCGTGCAGTCCTGGCTCATTAAGCACGGCCAGCTCTATTCGCCATCCGCCATGCGCTCCGTGCTGAGCAGCGCCAACCTCAACACGCCGAGCGCCGATCCTTCCACCGACCGCATCGGCGTGATGCCCAACTTGCAGAAAATCATCTCCACCCGCCGCAGTCGCTGGTGGTGGATTTACTACCTCGCCTGGGCCTGGCTCATCATCATCGGAGGCCTTATGATCACGCCTGGCGGAGTGATTTGCATCGCCTGCGGTCCCGGCGAGCCCGGCTATATCGGCGGCACAGTCATCCGCGTCTTAGGCGTGATCTCTGTCGCAATTGGCCTCACCGGATTGATCAACCAAGTCCGCGGCCAATCCGCCAGAGTGGCTCGCTGAACTTACACTTAGCAACTAACAGCTAGCACTTAGGGCGGATTAGTTAATTCTGTCAGGTTTGCGAATGGGGAATGGCAGAAGGGGGGTCGTCCCAGAAAGCTTGTGCGCCAGACGAAAATCTTCTTCTGAGTCGCGCCGAGCATTGTCGATATAAACCTGCCGCAGCGAGTTGCGTGAGAACACCAAAAATTACTCCGAGACTTCCGGCGACTTCGGCAGTGCCTAGAAAAATGGTGAAGCCTTTACTCATTCCGATGTACTTGCTTCGCGCGTCAGGGTCCTTGAGGTGATTCCATCCACTGGTGATGAATACAATCCCAACCATGACGCGCAAAAGAAGAAGCGCGACGTCAGTGAACTGTGCTAACTGCGGAAACATCATTCAGTAATGATTTCGATGTCGATTTTGTAGCATCAACCGCCGCTCACCTGCAAGAAGGTGCGGCCGGCACGGCCGCCGCTACAGATCTGAGCCCCCGCGTACTGCATTCCTACATTACTTTCGACGGTCCGCCGCTACAAAAGAACGCTATCGCAGTTATTGTGGTGCTATACGTGATTCACGTATAGCAACATTCGCCAACAAACTTGTGTGGGCGTGCCAGGCACGAATGGCTTTTTCGATTGCGGTTCGCGCAAGGCCGCGCGGCGCGGCTCGATCTTGCTCCCACTCTTGCAGCGTTCGCTTCGAGATCTGTAATTTCAATGCCGCCTCGCTTTGCGAGAGATTATTCCGCGCGCGCCACGCTCGCAGTCTTCGCGGAAACGCACCGGCTGCGAACCTCTGATGCCGAACGTGACCAGGGAGTGTCCCGAAAGCCATCCTTACATGCTATACGTGAATCACGTATAGCATCAAGTCCGCG
>DATBDI010000323.1:0-1519 GCA_036270025.1 Candidatus Udaeobacter sp.
CCAAATGGCGGCCGGAACGACGCCTGATTGAGCCGAAGAAAAAAAGCGGTGGCCGCAACAACCGTGGCCGGCTCACGTCACGTCACATCGGCGGCGGTCACAAGCAGAAATATCGCAAAGTGGATTTCAAGCGGCGCAAGCACGGCGTGCCGGCAGAGGTGCTTGGGATCGAGTACGATCCGAACCGCTCCGCCCGTATTGCGCTGATCAAATACGCGGATGGGGAACTGAATTACATTCTGGCACCGAACGGGCTTCAAGTGGGAGCAACAGTCGCTGCGGGAGATGATGCCGCGCCTGACCTGGGGAATGCGTTGCCGCTTCGCGCGATTCCGCTTGGCGCAAACATTCACAACATCGAATTGGCTCCTGGTCGCGGTGGACAAGTTGCCCGCAGTGCGGGGCAGCAGGCGACGTTAACGAACATCGAATCTGGTTATGCCCTGGTGAAATTGCCGTCGGGCGAGATCCGGCGGATTCACGAAAACTGTTTCGCCACGATTGGTCAGGTCGGAAACGTCGATCACATGAACGTTTCCAGTGGCAAGGCAGGTCGGACTCGCTGGCAGGGACGCCGGTCACATGTCCGCGGGATGGTGATGAACCCGATCGACCATCCAATGGGTGGCGGCCAGGGGAAATCAAAAGGCGGCGGCGGCCGTCATCACCCGGTCAGTCCTTGGGGACAACTGGCCAAAGGTTTCAAGACGCGCAGCAAACACAAACCCAGTGACCGTTTCATTCTGGAAAGGAGAAGGCCCAGGAAGAAGGCTTAAACCTGGACCGTAACTTGTGAATCGAAAACGGCTCGATTCACGATTCTCGAATCACGAATCACTTGAAATTTATGGCTAGATCGTTAAAGAAAGGACCCTTCGTTGAGTCGCATCTTCTCGAGAAGATCGACAAGATGAATGCTTCGGGCGGCAAAAAACCGATCAAGACCTGGTCGCGGCGCTCGATGGTGACGCCGGATTTTGTCGGCCACACGTTTTTGGTTCACAACGGGAAGAATTTCATTTCCGTGTTCGTGACCGAAAACATGGTGGGTCACAAGCTCGGCGAATTTTCGCCGACGCGGGTGTTTAGAAAACACGGCTCGCACACGGCGAAGGTGACTAAGTAATTGCAGATTGCAGATTGCAGATTGCAGATTGTCGGCTCGCACTTGCGGCGGGCGCTCGCGCAATTTGCAATTTTAAATTTGCAGTTTGCAATTGGGGTTTGCGCGTACGCGCAGGGAAACAGTTCTTTGTCAGAATCCAAAAGTGAAATTGCGTCCGTAGGAGCCTCGGCAGAGGAGCTGCTGAAGGAAAACGAACAATTGCAAAAGCAGTTGTCGACTGCGCAGGAATCGGTCAAGGCATTGACCAGCAGTCTGGCCGAATCAAACGCGGAGGCGGAAGAGCTTCGACGAAAATATTCCGACCTGGAATTGCGAATGGAAGCGCTCGGGCTCGCTTCGGCGAGCAAGGATCGAGCGAAGCTGGAGCAGCGTTTGCTGTCGGCAGTCAGTGAC
>DATBDI010000324.1:0-2131 GCA_036270025.1 Candidatus Udaeobacter sp.
GCCAGCAACGCGAGCGAAGGAATTGTTTGCACAATGCTGGCGAAACCGAGAATAAGCTGTCCAATCGCTCCACCGCGGCTGGCAACAATGCCGAGCGGAATGCCGACTGCCACTGAAAGCAGGAGCGAAAATCCAGCGAGCTGAAGATGACGAAGTGTCCAGCGCGCCAGCTTGCGCGGAAAGGATTCATCCGCGGCGCTGCCCGAGCTTGCGCCTCGCTCAAAATACAGGTCTGCAGCTCTCGTGTAATTTTTTGTGCGTTCCGCTTCCGCGTTCAGGCGAATCATGCGTTTTTCATCCAGCGTTCCTTCCAGGCGACGCAATGCCGCTATTCCATCCGCAGGCGTGGATGAACGAAATAAGAACACCGCCTCGTAGTTCGGAAAAAAGTGAAGATCGTCTTCCAGCGCGACGAGATCGTTTTGTTCTATCTTCGCGTCCGTCGAGTACGCGTCCTTCACGTCAATCGAACCGCTGGCGAGCGCGCTGTAGCCAAGTGCGTGGTCGATGCCGATGACGTTCCGCTGGGGCAGCGCGTAACGCTCGCGCAGCGGTCGCCAGCCGTCCTGCCGCTCCAGGAATTCATGGGTTAGCCCGATCTTCAGGTCGGGATGTTTTCGCAGATCGCTGATGGTTTGGACGCCAAGTCTTTGCGCTTCAGTGCGCTGCATCACCAGCGCGTATGTGTTGTTGAACCCAAGAGGCTCAATCATCCCGATGCCAAATCTTGCCAGCGACTCGCGAATTTCATCGCGCGATAATACACGATCACTTTTTAGAATCTCCTGCGCGATTGTTCCCGTATATTCGGGATAGGCATTGATCTGTCCGCCACGCAGCGCTTCCCACAGAATGATCGTGCCGCCCATGCCCTGGCGATGTTCCGCTGGGATTCCAGCATCGATCAGCGTGCGTTTCGCGATTTCGCCAAGGACGTACGACTCTGTGAACTTTTTTGAACCAATGGCGATTTCAGCGGCCGAAGAAGAATGAATCAGGAAAGCAGGAACGCAGGAAAAAATCAGAAGGAAATCTGGAACCCAGAAATGCAGGAATGATCGAATTTTGAAATTCCGGTTCATAGGCTTCGGAATTCCAGATTCAGCTCTTTCCTTCTTTCCTGTTTTCCTGATTCGATTCATAGCGCTGCGATCCCGCGTTGCGCATTGATGAACTCGGAGACGAAAGGATCGGCGGGCCGTTCGCGGAGATCGGTGACCGTTCCTTTTTGCACGATGCGGCCTTCGTTCATCAGAACGATTTCGTTACCGAAATAATTCGCTTCAGCCAGATCGTGAGTGACAAACAGCACCGTCTGACTCAGGCGCGTGAAAATTTCTCTAAGATCTTTTTGCAAGGAAGCGCGCACGAGCGGATCGAGCGCGCCGAGCGGTTCGTCGAGCAAAAGCAGCTCCGGCGACAGCATCAAAGCGCGCATCAAACTGACGCGCTGCCGCTGGCCGCCCGACACTTCAAGTGGGTATCGCGCGAGCAAATTCTGAGAGAATCTCGTGAGCTCGCAGAGTTCCTCGAGCCTGGTTTCCATGTCGTCCTGCGACTTTCCGATATGACGCGCCATCAAGAGCACATTGGCGCGGGCAGTCAGATGCGGGAACAAGCCCCCTTCCTGGATCACATAGCCAATACGGCGGCGGAGAATCTCGATGTTGTCGGCGCTAATTACCTGGCCGTCGAACTGGACTGATCCCGAATCGGGTTGAATCAAACCAATGATCAGTCGCAGCAATGTCGACTTGCCGCACCCGCTTGGGCCAATCAGGACAGTGGTTTTGCCCCGCTCAACCGAAAGATTCGTCGGCTGCAACGCGACTGCGTCGGCGTAACGTTTGCTCACGTCCACGACTTGGACTAGCGCGCTCATTAAAGCAGCGCGAGCCTCAGGGTTGCGCTGTTAGGTCGATCGCAGGCGCGATACATGCGCTACATTGCAAAATAGAATAGCCCGAACAAACGTGAAGCGTCAGTCCAGATGCGCGCGAATTTGAACCCCGCTTGAGCTGCGAGCGCCGCGAACTCTTCGGGCGAATACTTGTACGAAAACTCGGTGACGATTTTTTCACCTCGCCGAAAATGAAACTTATGTTGATCGACATGTACAAACTGGTCGATG
>DATBDI010000325.1:0-9227 GCA_036270025.1 Candidatus Udaeobacter sp.
TTTCAGCGCTTAGGACTACGCTTTTCAAGGAATCCTGGGGCGCTTGCCCCAGGCTCGAAGTTGAATGCGCACCTTTGGTGCTAAGCCGAACAGTTACCGCGGCAACGGTTCCTCGATATTCGCCAACGCATACGCGACTACCGCCACCACCGCAGAATTTTCCGCCAATTCTTTCGGCACAATCTTGTCCAGAGTGTCGGCTGCCGTGTGGTGATAGTTGAAGTAGAAACGATTGTCTTGAATCGGACTAAAAGCCGGCACGCCGGCTTTCTCGAGCGGCTCGATGTCGGCTCCGCAGTGTTCAACCAAATCGAGTATGCCTGCTCCAGATTCCTGCAAGATGTTCGCCACCGGCGCGAACATCTTTTTCACTTCCGGGTTTGCCTTGATGTTAACACCGATCGGATGCCCGGCGCCACCGTCTGTTTCCATTGCTGCGAAATGATTTGGTATTTCTTTTTCGTGATCCTTTGCGTACTGCTTTGATCCGGCCTCACCGTTCTCTTCATTCATCCACGCGATCACGCGAATCGTGCGCTTCGGTTTGAGACGAAGTTTTTGGATCAGGTTCGCCGTTTCCATCGAAACTGCGACTCCTGCGCCATCATCGATCGCGCCTGTGCCCAAGTCCCATGAATCCAAATGACCGGAAACGATGACGACCTGTTCAGGGTGCTCGCTGCCTTTGATGTCGGCAATCACGTTCGCGCTTTCCGCGTCAGGCAGAGTTTGCGGCGTCAGCACCAATTTCATTTTCACGGGCCCTTGCGGGACCAGATTAGCTATTAAATCCGCATCTTCGTCCGTTACCGCGCCCGCCGGAATTTTCGGCACGTCTTTTGCGTAATCTGTCATTCCAGTGTGTGGAAGCCGATAGTCGGCACCGCCCACTGAGCGAATCAAACACGCAAGAGCGCCTTGCCTCGCGGCTGCGCTCGGCCCGTGACTGCGAAAAACAACTGCTTCGCCATAAGCTTGGGAGCTACGACCCTCCGCGGCCATTTGCTTGTCGAACGGGTAATTGAACAGCACGATTTTGCCCGCGACTTTTTCACGAGGCATCGATTTCAATTCATCAAAATTTCTGACCACAAGGACCTCGGCTTCGATCCCGTTTTTTGGTGTGGCCACACTGCCTCCCAGCGCGCACAGCACAATCTTCTGCGCGGTGTTTGGTGCCTGTCTGGGAAATTGAACGAGCGCCGCTGTCTCTTCGCCGCGTACCCAATGAGGCACCATGACTTTCTCGAGCTGCACGTTGCAGCCGAGTGCTTTTAATTCGGCGGCGACGTACTCAACTGCTTTTGCTGCCTGTGCCGATCCGCTTAAACGTGGCCCGATGTTGTTGGCCAGATGTGCAACCTGTCGGTAAGCATAATCGCTTTCCAGCGCTGCCTTCTGCAATTGTTTCAGTTCCGACAGTGTCTGCGGCGAAAACACAGGCGGAGTCGGTGACGGCGATCCGTTCGGACTTGATGCGACCGCCGGTGTTTGTTGCGCAACCACTCGCTGAGCACAGAGGAACAAGGCGAGTGAGAGAAGCGCCAGCCGGCGAAATTGATTCTCAGGCATCTCGAATCCCGCTACAGCATCTTGGTCGAGTTTGCCAGGCTCGAATAAGCGAAGCCGCTACTATTTCTCTTTCTTAAACGCGATCTCCTCGCCGAACAGCTCACGATTGCTGGCGTTTTTTGTCAGGAGCGCGACTACGCTGGCTGAGTCTTTGCTGTCCCTCGGAACGACTTTGTTGCTGACGTTCCGCAAGATCAGGTTCTTGCCGTCATTAGACACGTTCCAAACCACGTACGCATACTTCCGCTCGTTCGAGTTCAGATCCTGCACGCTCGCAAACGGAGTCCCCGCAACGTCCGAGTGGTAGGCGCGAAACAAATCGCCATCGTAATACACAACGTACGCATTCTCATCGAGCCGCCGCACCTTCATCTGTTCTTTGCCGTCCAATGACGTCCAGTCGCCAAGAAGCCGTTCTTCCACTTTGCGGGTCGGATTCAACGTGATCGGCACTTCGTATACGCACGCGCTAAACGAAAGTACACACAAAGAGACAGCGGCGGCCAAAGCTGACCGTCGATGGATCGAATGCGATAAATTCACGAATCCTGTCTGTCCGCCGGGAACCGACCTTCGTCGAAATCGATCAGGTCGGGAATGGTGCAAATATCGTTGCGATCAGCGATTCCGTGTTCTCTCTTTCGTTGTTCCAATCGAGGCGTCACCGAATCACGCCACCCGAGTTTGGAAGCGAATCCGTTCCAAACAAATAAATCGCCTTCGTTCAAGCGGCGTCCTTTTTCGAAACACCATTCCAGAATTTCTTCATCGGTCCCGCCTTGCAGCACGCGGTCGCGAAGATCGCGATAATGCACGCGCAGAAAATTGCAGCAGACTCCGTCAGCCGCTTTCAGGGCACCAAGATTCTCGTGGTAATCCTCGTGCAACTCGCCACCGGCGTGCAGGCGAATCTTATCCAGCATGCGCGGGAAATACATCATGCCGCGCGTCACTTCTTTGGGACTCTTTGGATAAGTAGCCATAGCAAATGAATCGCATCATCCCGTAGCGGCGCAATGTTGGCCAGCCTACTTGCCGGGAACGACTCGGAAAAAGCTCATGTCATCCAGACGCGCTGAACGAACCAAAAACTGCCGAGTAACACAACGGCTGCTGAACAAGCCGGCGCCCACCGCGCGATAAACATCGGGTTCTCCCGGAGTTTCCAAATGATCGGCAGCGCTATCGCAGCGACCATGATCTGACCGAGCTCCACGCCCAGGTTGAAAGAGAATAGCGGCAGCAGGATGCCACCGGTGCCCGAGCCGATGCCAGCCTCACGCAAAGCCGAAGCAAAGCCAAAGCCATGTATCAAACCAAAGCCAAAGGGCACTATTCGCCGAGCTTTCGGAATGTCGCCGCGCAAAAGATTCTCGACGCCAACAAAAACGATGGAAGCAGCAATCAATGGCTCAACAATTCGACTTGGAATTTGCACCAGGTGCAGTGTTGCCACTGCCAGTGTGATCGAGTGCGCGATCGTAAATGAAGTAATAATACCTAACGAGGAGAAAAAGCCGCGCGCCACGAGCAACAGCCCAAAGAGAAAAAGCAAGTGATCGTAGCCGGTCAAAATATGTTTCACGCCCAGAGAAAGAAAATTCGCAAACGAACGAGCGGCTTCGAACATCGCTGTACGGGCGTTGGTGTGGGGCATTTGCACCGTAGCGCGGTCTGCGGCTGCGCTTAACAACCGCTCGAACGTGGTTTCCCCGAGTGAGTTTTGTATCTGGAGATACTGACGATGCCCAAGCGGCAGCGACGCGATGATTTTGGATTGAATCTCCAGACTCGAAAAGCCGACAACGTGGAAATTCAGACGAACTTCGACGTTGTTATTTTCATCGAGCTGGCTGCGAACAGATTGACCGTTGGTGACCTTGTCATCCGCAGCGATTAGAAGTTGCCTTGCTACAGCCGTCTCGAGTTGCGATCGTGTCTGTGCGAACTCGGCTTGCGTTACAATCCCGTCGTGATCCTCGTCGAGTTCGGCAACTTGCGCCGCGTCCTTGACCGCCAGCGTCAATGTTGCCTCCAGACTCTTCGTGCGCTGTCGTATCGTTAGGCTGCTTAGCCCGGGATCGTGAGCCGCTGCGTCTTGAATCGACAACAGCGAAAACAAAATCACAAGGATCGCGCCTAGAACAGCGTCCGACCCGGCCAGGCGCGATGACGCTACCTGGCCGGGATTCCAAAAGTCCATAACAGAATGACGGACCGCGACGCGTTGAGGCGTTACGGATGGGAGTGGTTGCGGCCGTTCTGCGGCGTGGATTCGTACGGGAAGACCTTGTTGTAGGCCATGTCGTTGAAGTCCAAATTGTCGCCTGCCGGACCGCGAATAATTGGTGGGTTCACGCGAAGATTGCTGATTAGAGCGGTCACCGCGATGTCCGCTACGTCGTCGCCAAAACGGCGACCATTCGGCCAGCCCCCGGGAATGACGCCATCGCCAAAGCCTGGTTGAATTTGGCTGATCAGAGTGTCGTCGCCGAAAATGCTCAGCCGGGAAAATCCAGGGTCATCCGGGTTTGGACCCTGTTGGGTCCCATTGCCGGCCAGGCGGCAGGGATCTGTGGACAAATCAACTTTGATCAAATCAGGAATAAAGATCCCTGCGATGTCAGTCCGGCCTGTCTCGACGTCGGGCAACTGGCCATTGAAAATGATGACGTTAATCAGATGCGCGAGTTCGGGAGTCATCGCGTATTCGCGGAACAATTCGTTATCAGACTCGGGACTGGTACGGCTGTAGCGATCCTTATCGGCGATAGCAACCAGGCCCTCGTTGAAGAGCGGGTTACCTTGCCGCGCGACCTGCACCCATCGACCGCCTGTTTGGGGTTCGCGATTCTCGCGCAGTATTTGTATCTGACGACGGCTGGTGGTTGCGTAAACGCCGACCATTTGCTGGTCACCGCCTAATTCACTTACCGGGATGACGAGCGCCATGACGTGAATGTTGAACCCGCCCTGTGAATCCTTACCGGGCGAACGAAGCTGCAACAGATCGAAGATGGCATTGATGTCCGCATAGAAACCATCGTCACGTTGACCTGCGAATGAGAAGTAGCCGCCGCCCAGGTTCTTGATTGTTTGTGTTGTGTAACGATCGAGCTCGCCTTCCGTGGCGACACCGTCCTTCGCGGGGTTGTTGCCGTCGTCGCCTTGATTATAAAACGGAGTAGCGACGCCTTGATTGTTCGGTGGAACCATACCAGTCCCAAGCAGCGTGCGACGGTTGTGATGGCGATGGTCCACTTTCGTAACGGTGTACGTTTGAATGAGGTTTTGATTGGCGTCGCCTACGTCGTTAATAACGCCAAGGTACGACTGCAGAATCGTGTTCTGGTTTCTGAACGTCGTATTGAATTTGAATTCGTAGCTCAACGTGGCTCTGCCCGCAGCTACGTCGTTTCCGGTCGCAACGTGGATTTGGTAGAGCACATTGTCATCGAAGTTGTACTTGTTGGGGCCGATGCCAGGTTCCTCGTGCGGGTACACGCCCAGCGCGGTGACGAGACTCTTCGTTCCGTTCTCATTTTGCACGAACGCGTAAACGTCCGTGGTGTTGGCTGCCGGATCGCGAGTGATCAGCGGCGCGTCCATGTGACTGGAAGCTTGCGCCGCTCCGATTAAGTGTGCCGCGATCAGTGCCATGAGACCGCGCGACAGAAGGTATGTTATTTTTTTCATCTGTTTTTTAGGTTTTGGTTTGAGGTTGAGTTTTCCGCGCGGTATTTGGCCCGAGCGAAAAAGGTTTTTGTGGGTTCGTGGCAACGGCGGCCTTCTTTTCAGCGCCACCCGCCGCCGCGTTTTGAAGTTCATTGCGCTCAGACGGCAAAAGCAGGTGTGATAGTTCACTCGCTTTGCGCAACCAGCGCTCCGCATCGGCTGAGTGACCGGCTTGTGAAGCGATGACGCCGGCATGGAAAAACAGCCGCGCATCCTGGGTGCCTTCCGCCAGTGCGCGCTGCATCTCGCTGTGCGCTTCAGTCACCTTGCCTGCAGCAGCCAGCGACCAGGCCAGGGCGTCGTGAGTGAAGACATCGCTGCGCGAGTCAAGTTCCGCCCGCGCAAGTCGAAGCGCCGTCTCAGGAGACTCGTGTCGCGTTGCGAGATAGAGCGCTAGCGTCCTCGGATCGTTGCTCGCGCCGCGTTGGCAAAGCTGAGCTTCGACCTCAGACGCTTCGTTTTCCTTGCCAGCTACGCGTAGCGCCTCGGCTAGCGTCCACTGATATTCCGGTAGTGGATTTAGCTTCAGGCCGCTTTGCAAAGCGTGCACGGATTCGCCGAACCGACTTTGAGCAAGCAGCATTCTTCCTTTCAGTAAAAGCGTTGGCGCATAACTGCTTTGGACCGAGAGGGCGAACGCGCATCGTTGTTCTGCTTCGTTAACATGGCCGGCTTGAAACTCGTAGAACGCCAATCGCGTGTTCACCCATGCAGCAGATTCAGCATCCTGCGGACTGGCAGCGCTCACAGCCAGTTGCATCGCCTCAATCGCTCCCGTGAGATCGCCCTTGAGCCAGCGCAGGTGCGCCGCCCGCGCATAAGCACGAAGATCGGGCTTCAAATTCATCATCTGCTGATAGGCCCCGACCGCGTCGTTCAGTTTTCCCTGCTCCATCAACGCATCGCCCAGAAGCCCGTAGTCAAAGCTGAGTCCTCGCTGCTGGACGAGACGCCGCGCCAGGGTTTCGGATTCTTTAAAGCGATGCAGATTCTGCAGCACGTGTGCACGCAACAGCATCGCTTCCTGACTTTGCGAATTGCGCATTTCGATCAAGCGCGCACACTGCTCGGCAAGTTTGTAGAAGCCTGGGTCGAACCTTTCGCGCGCCTTCGTAACGAACGCCCAGCCCAGCTGCTCGAGGCCAAGCTGAAGATTCCTTCCATTACGAATTTGCTGTTGAAGCCGGGAAATTTCCTTATCGGTGCGGCTATCGCCTGTTTGCGGCGTCAGCACCAAGCTCAGCGAATTATCGAAAGTTGCTGCAGCAGCTGGCGCCTCCTTCGGTTCGTTCGTGCTTTCTTGTGACAGGAAAAATACGAGCAGAAAGGCGGTGGCGAGGAGCAGCGCCAAGACAGAAATCCAAATCTCTCCGCAACGTTTCCTGGCAGCTCCGTCGACACATTGTTTGCAACTTTCCATTTTTTGCGTTTGGCGAGCATTACGCTGCAACGCGCCGACTGGATGCAGTCACGACGAAAAATTTTCGATAGCGGGACAAATTGTTCGTCCGTATTGCCGCCAGGCGCTCGCTCCAGCCCTGGCCCCGCTTTCAACTGTTCGAATCAAAATTCCAGCGTGACAGTGACTTCGAAACTCCAGTCGCTGTCTTCATTCTCCAGGTCGAGCGATACGCCGTAACGAGTGGACTGGCCGCTGTCGGGGGATTCGAACAACCCGAGTCGATCAATAATGCGCTCGTCGATGGCGTGTTCGGCCATCTGATGGTTGCCGTGATCGAGATTGAAACCAGCCTCTGCCGCCGTGAACGTCCGCGAGGACAATGCGCCTTTCTCCTCCGCAACGACTAATCCGGCCGCGAGCATGCCCAGTAAGAAAATAAAGATGCTTGCTTTCAAATGACCGGTAATACGCCGCGGTCACTCGGCTGGATGCTTCCTCCCGACGCTCGCTAGCGACAGATTAGTCGTTAGGCGAGAAGAGTACGAACTATCTCAGGTAGTACCGACGAGCAAAATCGGTCCCTCCTTTTTGGGGACACCACCTTCGCGTTCCAAACTGATCGCAAAAGCCTTTACATGCTCCGCCTTCTCAACCGGATTGAAGCGAATTTGCGCAACTCCGTTCTTATCTACCCGCACAATACCTGCGCTGATTGGATCCTTGTGCTCGGCATCGACCGCCCATAACTGATAATCTTTCCCCGGCTGCGGCGCAGGAAGATTGCTGATGCGAATCACCCCGCTTTGACGTCCCGGTTGCCACGCGACTGTTGCTTTCGCATCCGCTGGAGCAGGCGCAGACGGCGCCAGCGTGTAAAACGTCGTCTGCATCAACGGATCGACTGCGCGTATATCCGCAAGTTGGCGCTGGAGCCGCACACGGTCGACAGCAAGCAGGCCACAAAACACCGCCAACGCCGCTGCCATTGCCCACGGCACCCAGCCGAAGGGAGCGCGTCGCTGTGGTACGACAGTCCGCTCTTCCGTTTTCATCGCAATCTCGCGCATGATGCGTTGCTTCAATGAAGCTGGTGGCGTGCGAGGCGGAACAGTTAATGCCACGTTACCCGCTGCCTCGCGCAATTCGCGAGCGATATCGCGCAATTCGGCGTTCGCGCTTAGTTCCGATTCGAACGCAGCGGCTTCATGAGGCTCGAGTAGCCCCAGGACGTAGAGTGCCGCCTGATCCTGTTGTTCTTCGGAAATCATAAAATTTTCAATTCATATGCGAATTTGTTCTCGAAGCTTGAGAAGACCGCGGCGTATCCGGGCCTTTATCGTGCCCAGCGGTTGTCTCAGTTGCGCGGCGATCTCGTGATGCGTGAGATGCCCGAAAAATGCCAGGTCGATCGCCTGTCGTTGCTCCTCGGGCAAGTTGTTTAACAAAGATCGCACATGCGCTGCTTGATCATTCTTGTCTACGATATCCGCTGCGCTCTCAGCCGTGGATGCATTAGTTGCTTCGGCCAGCCTGGCCTCATCAGCTGTGGACCCGGCAACAACGCGCAACCGCCGGTCGCGTGCCCGTAATCGATCGATCGCTCTGCTTCGCGTCAACAGAACGGCCCAGCTAAAGACGCTGCTTTTTCCTGGATCATACGTTTTGGCGCGTGACCATATCTGCAGAAAAACTTCCTGAAGCGCATCCTGCGCATCTGAAGCGTCTCCCAACATCTTCAACGCGAGAGAATACAGCGGACCACTGAGCCGGTCATACAACGCGCTGAACGCCGCTTGATCTCCATGGCCCACCCGCAACAGCATTTCACGATCTGCAACCTGTTGCGCTGATTCTTCCGCCATGCCCGGGACAGATCAGGCTTAGCTCACCTCGCGGACACTGCCAAGCACATAAGTCATTCTCGCGCCAATACTGATGAGATTGTTGTTGGTCAGCTGATGAATCGCTAGTCAGCGAGGGGCCACTCAGCCGAAGCAACTAAAGCGTCCTGAAAATCGCGGGATCGAATTGAAGATTTAGTTTGATGGAGTGAACACGAGTTGTTTCCAACACCTTACCCGTGGCGATATCCGTCTCTGTGGTGGCGAAGGGAAACAATACGCCATCAACTTTCCGGAAATCGGAAAAACATGATTCAATCGTGGTCGGCGTCGGATCGACATCCACATGGAGAGCTCGAGCGTCGCGGCGCCGCGTGATCAGCCAGTTCCGCGGATCGACGTAAAGCGTCGTCGTAAATCCGTCGTTCAGCGCCAGGCGCAACGCGTAGTAATCAATCCCGTCGATCTTTTCGCGACCAGCGAGATCTACGCGATGACCGCGCTGGCGCAACTCGTGGAGACCAAGAAGTTTCCCCGGCAGTTCCACGCCATGTCGCAATGCTGCGGTCGCTTTCGGCGATTCTTGTTCGATCGTGGTACCCTGGCCTTTCCATTGCCAGCCGCGCTCGCCGTCAAACGCTTCTGTGTAAACGTGTTTACCGCCAGCCATGACATCG
>DATBDI010000326.1:0-5067 GCA_036270025.1 Candidatus Udaeobacter sp.
TTTAGCGCCTGAGCCTTGCTTGTCTTTTCCCAGGTCAGTGCATCCAAATCATCTACGCGTCCGAAGTGGCCGTAGTTGGTCGTCTTGCGGTAAATCGGTCGGAGCATATCGAGCTGCTTGATGATGTGCGCAGGTTTGAAATTGAAAACGTCCCAGATTGCGCGCTCGAGCTTCTCCTCATCCACTTTACCCGTGCAGAACGTATCGACGCTGACACTCACTGGCTCGGGATGACCAATTGCATAGGCGAACTGGACTTCGCATCGGTCGGCGAGACCGGCTGCGACAACATTCTTCGCAACCCACCGGCCCATATACGCCGCGCTGCGATCGACTTTGGTCGGGTCCTTTCCGGAAAATGCACCGCCCCCGTGCCGACCCATTCCCCCGTAAGTATCGCAGATGATCTTGCGACCTGTAATGCCGGCGTCGCCTTCGGGGCCACCGATCACAAACCGCCCAGTCGGATTGATGAGATAAGTTGTTTTGTCATCCAGCCATTCCGGCGGCATGACTTTCTTGATGAGTAGTTCGATCAGCGTCTCTCGAATTTCCCTTTGCTTCACGTCGATGGTGTGCTGCGTGGAAACAACGATTGCAGCGGCTCGCACCGGCTTATAGCCATCGTATTCGATCGAAACCTGTGTCTTGGCATCTGGTCGAAGCCACGGGATTTCGCCAGATTTTCGCAAGCGCGTCAGTTCGCGCCCGAGCTTGTGTGCGAAGGAAATCGGCGCCGGCATCAGCTCCGGCGTTTCATTACAGGCAAAACCGAACATCAACCCTTGATCGCCGGCGCCTTGTTCGGCACTACTTTTTCCTTCTGCCGGTGCTTCGTCGACGCCTTGCTTGATGTCGCGCGATTGCTCGCTCATTTCACAAATGACGCGGCAGGTGTCCGCGTGAAACACGCAATCGCCATTCACGTAGCCGATGCCGCGGATAGCGTCACGCACGCGCTCCTCGAAATCGAATTTCGCGTTGCTGGTTATTTCTCCTGCGATTACGACGAGGTTTCCCTTGGCGAGAGATTCGCAAGCGACGCGGCTTAACGGGTCCTGTTCGAGACAGGCGTCGAGAATCGAATCACTGATCGTGTCGCAAACTTTGTCGGGATGACCTTCGGTCACGGACTCGGAAGAAAAAATGTAACGGCGGGACATGGCTGGAAGAAGGTGATCGTTGAAATATTACAGCGTTGAATCGGATTGGCCGAAAAGGGACGCGTTCAGTCGTTGGAACGATTTAGCGTTTAAACGATGTAACGCTGTCGCCAGACATATTGACCAATCATGATGCGTCGATATATCGTTGGACGATTCCATGGCGTCAACTCTTAATTTGTTGCGGTTGCTCGCTGACCCGACGCGACTGCGTCTCGTTCTACTTCTCGAGCAGGAAGAGCTTTCTGTTGCGGAGCTGCAGCAGATTCTCGGTATGGGCCAGTCGCGCATTTCCAGCCATCTTGCGCAGTTGAAACGCGCCGGCGTTGTCGCCGATCGCCGTGTTGGGAAAAACGTTTATTACGGGCCAAACCACAATGGGCACAGTGTCAAGCGGGAACGCGTGGCGGACATCACCCGGCTGCTCGCGCGCGAACTGCCGGAGACATCGCGCGATCGCACGAGTCTCAAGCTGGTTCTGCACAAGCGCCAGGACAAGGCGCGCAAATACTTCGATGAGCTGGCCGGCAAATTTGGGCGCGGTTATGTGCCCGGCCGTTCATGGAAGGCGCTGGCACACACGCTGATCACTTTACTCCCGCCACTGAATGTGGCCGATCTGGGGGCAGGCGAGGGGACGCTTTCGCAGTTGCTGGCGAAAAAGGCGCGCAAAGTGATCGCCGTCGATAACTCGCCGAAGATGGTCGAGTTTGGTTCAAGGCTGGCAAAGAAACACGGGTTCGACAATCTCGAATACCGGCTTGGTAACATTGAAGACCCGCCAATTGCGAAAAACAGCATTGATCTAGCAATCCTGAGCCAGGCGCTCCATCACGCCATTCATCCTGAGCGCGCCATTGATGCCGCTCATCGAATATTGAAGCGAGGCGGGCGCGTTGTGATTCTCGATCTGTTGAGTCATCGGTTCGAAAAGGCCCGCGAACTGTATGCAGACCATTGGCTCGGCTTCAGCGAAGTGAAGTTACACCAGCTCCTGGAAAGAAGCGGTTTCCGACAGATTGAAGTCAGCGTTGTTTCCCGTGAAAAGGACAGCCCGCATTTTCAAACGGTGTTCGCGACGGGGTTGAAATGAACGCGCCGGACGTTGTTTATGTCTAATATACGCCTTTGCAGTATCGTCGCGTGCGAACCCAAACTCTTTTTATGAGCGGCTTCTTCGAGGAAGTGAAGCGCCGGAAGGTATATCGCGTGGCGATTGCATACGCGGTGGCGAGCTGGGCAATCGCCCAGGGGCTCGCGCAAGTACTGCCTGTTTTCGAGATTCCGAACTCCGTGACCCGGGTCGCGATTGCGTTAATGTTGGTCGGCTTCCCGGTCGCGCTTGTGATGGGCTGGATGTTTGACGTGACGCCGCAAGGCATCACGACGACTCCGGCCACTGCGCCGCGTAGACAAATTCGGCGCAATGTTCTTTTGCTGACCGCAATCGGCGTCCTGATGTCCGCCGGTGTTGGGTTCTTTGTGTTGCCGCGAGCTTCGGCGCGCAAAGTGGACAAGTCGATTGCAGTGCTGCCGTTTCAGAACTTAAGCGACGACCAGGCGAACGCCTATTTCGCGGATGGAATTCAGGACGATTTGCTGACGAACCTCTCGAAAATCAGCGACCTCAAAGTCATTTCGCGCACGTCCGTCATGCAATATCGCGACAAGACGGCGGCCGTGCGCGAAATCGGCAAAGCCCTCGGAGTTTCCAACATTCTTGAGGGCAGCGTGCGCCGCGCTGGCAATAAGGTTCGGGTGAATGTGCAATTGATCGATGCGAACACTGACGAGCACATCTGGGCCAGCGATTACGATCGCGATGTGATTGACGTTTTCGCGATCCAAAGCGATTTGGCCCAAAAGATCGCTGAAGCGCTCCAGGCGAAACTGTCGCCGGGTGAAAAATCGCGAATGGAGCGCAAACCGACGGAGAACGGCGAAGCCTACCTCGCTTTTGTCCAGGCGCATGATCTGTCGTGCACGTTCGAAGATTTGAACAAGCTGAAACAGAGCGAGCAGCTTTACGATCGCGCCATCGAGTTAGACCCCAACTTTGCTCTCGCCATTGCGCGTTATTCGCAATTGGAAAGCTGGATCATGCATTCATTTGACCGCACCCCTGAACGGCGCGCAAAAGCGCGTGCACTCGCCGAACGTGCGTTGCAGCTTCAACCCGAGCTGCCGGAGGCGCACCTCGCACTGGGTTTTTCGTATTATTACGGCGACAATAACTTCGACGCGGCTCTGAGAGAGTTCGAACTCGCTCAGCGTGGATTACCCAACGAAGCGGAAGTTTACCTCGCGCTCGGCGCGATCCAACGCCGTCAGGGCAAATGGGCCGAGTCCACCGCTAATCTGGAGAAGGCTGCCAGTTTGAATCCCAAAGACGCGTGGGTGCTGCAAAATCTTTCGTACAACTATCAGATGGCGCGAGACTTTTCGAAGGCCAATGAGACCATTGATCGTGCTCTGGCGTTGAATCCCACTTCATTCGAACCGCTGGAAGTCAAAGCCAAGTTCGCGCTGTTTGAGAAAGGCGATTTCAGCGTGGCGGAAAAAGCATTCGAGGCGATTAAGTCCGTGCCGCTGACGAATGAGCAGAAACTCAAGGCTGCCCACGCCCGTACAAATGTGCTATTGCTGGCGCGAAGGTACACAGAAGGATTGCGCGAGGCTGAGGGCCTGCCTGACGATCAAATCGACAGTTATCCCGGAGCGTTGTGGAGCAAGTATTTCTACATCGGTTTTGCCAAGAGAGCGCTGCAAGACGATGCAGGAGCGCGCGCGGCTTTTCTGCGGGCGAAAGCGGCCGCCGAGGCCCAACTGAAGCGCACGCCCGACTCGGAGGATCCGCACATTCAGCTTGCAAAGGCGCTGGCGTTTCTGGGCGACCACCGGGCTGCCATCGAAGAAGCCCGACGCGCGGCCGAACTGCTTCCCGAAAGCAAGGATGCCTTTGGCGGCCCGGAGATTACTGAGGGCGTCGCTGAAGTTCACGCGATTCTCGGAGACAGCGACGGCGCGATTGAAATTCTGGACGGATTATTGAGCCGGCCCAGCGCTGTGACCGTACAAGGTCTAAAGGTAAATCCGATTTGGGATCCAGTGCGAAGCGACCCGCGCTTTCAAGCTTTGATCGAAAAACACGGTGCTAAAGCTTAGGACTCTCGTCCTTCTCTTCGCCGCTGTTGTTCCTGCCGCGCATGCGCAGTGGAAGGTTGTCTCAGTCCAGTCGGAGCCCGGTCGCGCTGGGGCCGAACATCGGCATCTTGTTTTTGAAAACGCGGCCAACGGTCAGCGGGCCGATGTTGATGTCGCAATCTTTTCAAGCAAGTCATGCACGCTGCGAGTGATGGATAATCCTGAGGGCGAAAGGCTCGCGAGCGTTGTGAAGCGCGACGGTTACGTCTGCGGAGTCAATGGCGGCTATTTCGACGAAAACTTTAAACCAATCGGCTTGCGCGTTGTGAATGGCGAAAGCGTCGCGCCACTGCAACGGGCGCGATTGATTACCGGCGTGCTGTTGGCGTCGTCACGAGGAGTGCAGATCGTGCGCGCGCGGGACTTTTCACAGCGCCAAAAACTGGGTGCCGCAATTCAGTGCGGGCCTTTTCTTGTCGACTCGTCGCAGCCGGTTCGCGGGTTGAACGATTCAGCTCCGGCGCGGCGGACCTTTGCAGCGACGGGACGAAGCGACCGCGCGCTGGTCGGCGTTTCCTCCGAAGTGTCGCTGGCCAATCTGGCAAAGATATTGGCGGCTGCGGATTTGAATATGCAACGGGCGATGAACCTCGACGGCGGTTCCTCGACTGCGTTTTGGTTTGCGCGGGAGAATGGCAGCGCATTTTCCATTCCGGAGTACAAATCTGTGCGCGATTTTGTGGCCGTGGTCCCGAAATGA
>DATBDI010000327.1:0-1914 GCA_036270025.1 Candidatus Udaeobacter sp.
TGCCGAATGATCTCGTTCACGCCGTGGTACATCATTCTCGGCGAATTCGGAATCGCTGTCGCGCTCGCGTTGCTCGCGCGAACGCTGCGACATGGCTCCGCGCTTACGGCAATTTTCGCGGGGATCGCCGGAGGAATATCAATTTTCGCTTGCTACGCTGTTGCCTTTTTTATTACAGACCGATTGATCCCCTAAACCAATGCGAAGAATTTCCCCCCTTTTCATCGCGATTTTCTTTTACGCGACAGTTACGGACGGAAACGTACCGATTGTTGTCGCCACGGGCGATGCCAAGCGAAAGGTCATGAAATTATGCAGCGATGCAAGCAACCAGCTGAGAGACGGCGATGTTGCGAGTGCCAAGCGCAACATTAATGAAGCGCTTCGTATTGATCCAAAATTGTGGCCAGCGCTGTACGTTCGCGCGGAGATTTTCGCCCGCGAAGGCAAATACGAACTCGCTATTCAAGACTGTGATGAAGCGCTACGGCAAAACCGAACCTTCATCGATGCCGCGTTGCTGCGCGCCAACATCAACGTGGGCCGCGGCAAATACGCAGAGGCGTCAAAAGAGTTTAACTCTCTCATCGCGATGCGACCTGCGACTGTTACTCTCGCCAGAGCTCTCAGCGAACGCGCATGGTTTCAGGCAACATGCCCGGACGCATCATTTCGCAATGGGCAACAGGCGGTGAAAGATGCGAAAGCGGCTTGCAGTATGGTGGCGTGGAAAGATGAGGACATGATCGATACACTCGCCGCAGCTTACGCGGAGAGCGGTGATTTCGATTCGGCTGTGCGTTACGCGCAGCAAGCTCTGGCTATCAAAGACATCTCTCCCAGGGTTTCCAAAAGGATCCAGGGGCACCTGGCATTGTTTCAACGGCATCAGCCGATTCGATCCGGATAACACAGCGGGTTCGTCGGACCGGCAATTGACGCATGCTCATGCTGTGCGCTCAGACTTTGACCAACGATCGTATAATTACGAATGCCGCGCATCGTTTCACTGCTTCCTGCTGCGACTGAAATCGCTGCGGCGCTCGGGCTGATGGATCAAGTCGTTGGCGTCTCGCACGAGTGCGATTTTCCGGATGAGGCGAACGCGCGGGCGCGGGTAACGCATTGCCCTGTTCACAATGTCGGCCTAACGAGTCGACAAGTTGATAGATGGGTGCGCCGCGCATTACGTGAGAACGGCACCATTTATACGATTGATGAACGGCTTCTGCGCAAACTGCAACCCGAGGTGATTCTTACCCAGAAATTGTGCGACGTTTGCGCGGTTGGCTACGGCACCGTTGCAAAGCTTGCAGAGACATTGCCCGGTCCCGTTCAAGTGGTGAATCTCGAGCCTGCCAGTTTGCCGGACATTTTCGATGACATACGGCGCGTCGGTAGAACATGCGATGTGCTCGAGCGTGCCGAAGATTTGATCGCAAGATTGTCTCGACGCGTGGAGGACGTACGCGAGCGAGTAGCGAGGATCACCAAGCGGCCGCGTTGTTTTTTGATGGAATGGGTTGATCCGCCGTTTTGCTCGGGTCACTGGGGACCAGAGCTGGTCGAAATCGCGGGTGGCTTTGATCCATTAGGTCGCAAACATCAGCCTTCGGCGGAACTCGAATGGCAAAATGTGCTCGACGCGCGTCCTGACGTCATTGTGCTGGCTCTTTGCGGTTACGGCATCGCGCGGGCACGACGCGATTACGAACTGCTGCGGAGCCTGCCCAGCTTCAACTCGCTTCCAGCGGCACAAAGCGGACAGATTTATCTCGTCGACGCGGGTGCGTACTTCGCACGACCAGGACCGCGCATCGTCGATAGCCTTGAGATTCTCGCGGGAATTTTGCATCCACAACAGTTCCCGGAGTTCGTTTCAAGCGGACGTGATGATCCACGCGTTGCGCGCGT
>DATBDI010000328.1:0-5473 GCA_036270025.1 Candidatus Udaeobacter sp.
CGTAATCGACGTTGGCTATCTGGATACGACTCTGTGGGAATTCGGCGGCAAATACATTTCCGGCGATCATCCCAGCGGTCGGGTTATCAAGTTTCCAAATGAGCAAGTGCTTGACGAAATCGTTTACAATTATTCGTGGCCGCTTTTCCCGTACATTTGGAATGAGATTAAGTTCCCTGTCGCGTTTAACGCCGATCTTGAGTTCATCGCCAGCACGATGCAGAAAGTTACTGAGGAAGAGCTAGGCAAAGAGATGATAGATCGCGTGCAAACGTTTCGTGACTTGCTTGCCCGTACGCCAGTCGACGAATTGGAAGTTCACGAGCGACCGCGCGTGATTTTTCGCGTAAGCGAAAATACGTGGCTCGAAGCCATCGTCCGCTATCTCGTTTCTCCGCGTGAAGCTGGTCGGATTAAAACCCGGTTGATAAAAAAGCTTCTCGCCGCCCTTAACGCTGCTCCTGACAAGGTAATGTTCCCGGCGGGCGCGGCTCGTTAAACCAATCGAGTCAAGAACACAGGCGCTCGCAGGGCGTCGCTATAGGTTCGCTCGCCGTCAAACAAATCGATCACGACTCAGATGACCCTGGAGCTGAAGATGACCCGTTCGCAGCAGACGATGTTGCCGTTGGTGGTTCGCCTTTTGCTGTAGCTGTTGGGGAAGCCGCTGGCTTCACTGGAACCGTGGCAGGATCGCCCGCAGCACTTGTCTTTGCGGCGGCCGCTTTCGCAGCCGCGGCTTTGGCGGATGCCTCTGCCGCAGCCTTTTTCTTGGCTTCAGCCGCTGCAGCTGCGTCCGCGAGATTTTTGTCGACAGCGTCGGCTTCGAGCGGATGAATCTTGTGATAGTACTCGTTCGATCTTGAAAGCTGCTCTTTGCGCAACAGCAGCGAATCGAACCGTTCGCGCTTACTTAACTCGAAATCCTTGTCCATCTTGATCGCTTCGAACGGACAAACTTCGACACAGATCTGGCAGCTCATGCAAACCGAGATGTCGATATCGAACACCTTCGGGTAAAACTGCGGTTTGCCCATGTAATCGGGCTTCTTGTCGTCGCTCTTGACGATGTAGATGCATTGCGGGGGACATTCCTTTTCGCAAATCTTGCACGCCACGCAGCGCAAACCCGCGTGCGGATCGTCGCCGTCGTATGGCAAGAAGGGAAAATTGCGGTAATTCTCCGGCAGCGGATCGCGCTCCTCCGGATATTGCACGGTGGTCAACCGTTCCTTGTCGAAATAACTTCCGACGAAGTTGCGCGCAGTAACCGCCATTCCCTTGAGTATGCCCGCGCCAATCATCGATCCACTTCGCCCATTACGATATCGATGCTGCCGAGAATTACCATTACGTCAGCGACCGTGTGCCCCAGGCAGAGGTCTTCAAGAATAGTCAGATTAATAAAGCTCGGCGGACGGACTCGGTAGCGATAAGGGTTCGGGCTGCCGTCGCTAATCAAGTAAAATCCAAGCTCACCTTTCGGGCCTTCAATGCGTCCGTAAGTTTCGCCGATCGGCGGGCGGAACGCTCGGACTTTGACTTTCGGGTTCATGATTGGCCCCGGCTGAATTTCTGCGAATGCCTGTTGTAAAATCGACAAGCTCTCGCTCATTTCGAGCACGCGGAGCATCAGGCGATCGTACGTGTCTCCGTGCTCGCCTAAAGGAATCCGGAATTTGAAACGCGGATAAAACCCGTAGCCGTCGACTTTGCGGAGATCGTAGTTCACGCCGCACGCGCGCAACATTGGGCCGGTGATGCCAGCGTTAATTGCGAGCTCAGGCGAAAGGACGCCGACATTTTGCGTCCTGCCGATCACGACTTCATTGGCTACCACGAGTTGTTCCAGCTCATCGATGAAACGCGGAAAACGATCGACGATTCTTGTGGCTTGTTCCATCCAGCCCGGTGGCATGTCGCACCGGCAACCGCCAAAGCGCATGTAATCGCACATCATTCGCGAGCCGGAGAGCGACTCGAATAGATCCAGAATTTTTTCACGCTCACGGAACGCATACATCAGCGGCGTGCCCCACGCGCCCATGTCGTTGAGCAGAAATCCAAGCAGCGACGCGTGATTTTGCAGCCGCGTCAGCTCAGCCAGAATGACGCGCAGATACTGTGCGCGCTCGGGCACTTCGATGCTTGCGAGCTTTTCCACGCTGAGCGCGTATGCCCAGTTGTTGGTCATCGAACAAAAATAATCGAGCCGATCCGTGTACGGCATTGAACCGAGATAGCTCGTGCTCTCGCCGATTTTCTCGTGATTCCGATGCAGATATCCGAAGACCGGCTTGAGTTTGCGCACGATCTCCCCATCGAGCGCGACATTCATCCGGAACACGCCGTGCGTCGACGGATGCTGCGGCCCCATCGAGACTTCCATCAATTCGCCCTCCAGTCGCGACGCCATCGTCACAGGCGGCCGCTCCATTGCCTCGATTGTTTCAACGGCTGCGCTCATTTCAGATTGTCATCCTGAGTCGCGAAGACGACGAATGATCTCTGATTTTGTTCCTGACCCTGCATCGAAAGTTTACCAGAGATGTTTGAAAGCCTGGCCTCATGCTTCGCCGCGTATAAGCCATCCGTTGGGTGACGGAAATCATATCGTTTACGCGGCTTCGCCGCGTATGAGCTATCCCGATGGGTGACGGAAATCATCTTGTTTACGCGGCTTCGCATTTCGTTGCAGCGCTTCGCTCAACATGACAGGTTAGGAGGGCTTTAATTCCTCCTCAGCCGGTCGAGACGTGTAGTGCTGCTTCGCTTTTTCCAGCACCTCATCGTGCGGCGTTGGTTCCCATTCGTAATCGTCCGGCTCGACGTAATCCTTGCGCATCGGATGATCTTCGAACTCGTCCCACATCAAAATCCTACGCAGATCGGGATGCCCATCGAAATGGATTCCGTAGAGATCGTAAATTTCGCGCTCCTGAAACTCCGCGCTGCGCCAGATCGGCGTCAGTGACGGCAGACGCGCGCCAGCGGTGCGATCGGGCGTACGCATACGGATAATCACCGGCCCGTGCTTATGCGTCATCGAGTAGAGGTGGTAGATCGCTTCGAGGTACCCAGGAGTTTTCTCTTCAATTGTTTCGGCCAACTCCTTTTCTTCACCATTAACCACCTTCTTTACTTTGACGGTTTTCTTCGTGGTTCGGTCGAGCCAATCCATGCCAGTGACATTCGAACAAAAATCCAGGAAGAGCGCCGGATCGACGCGCAAGAATCTTGCGACCTCGACAGCATGCTCGTTGTCAAGCAACAGC
The DNA here is from genome assembly GCA_036270025.1 of Candidatus Udaeobacter sp. GTDB lineage: Bacteria > Verrucomicrobiota > Verrucomicrobiia > Chthoniobacterales > UBA10450 > Udaeobacter. The sequence continues at coordinate 3,276 of DATBDI010000328.1, forward strand.
GAATGCTGCTGCGAAGGGCTTCCGTTCGGCACGATCTCGATCTTCGCGCCGGGGACAGAGGCTTCGATGCGCGTTTTGATTTGATCGAGCGATTCCACGTCAGACTCGCTCGAGTTCGGGCGGCCGAAACAGATCTGGATTGGCCGGCGGCTCGAGATCATGCGCGCCAAATGCCGGTACCGGAAATTCACTCGGCTGTTCCGAGCTCAGATGTGCGGCTTTGTGTACACCGGTCAATTTTTGTTCGTCGATCTTGCGCTGTAACTCCATGAAGGCATGCAGCAGCGCCTCCGGGCGCGGCGGGCAACCGGGAATATAAACGTCAACCGGGATGTACCGATCGATGCCCTTCAGCACGTTGTAACCTTGCTTAAATGGTCCGCCTGAGATCGCGCATGCGCCCATGGAGATAACGTATTTTGGATCGGCCATCTGGTTGTACAGCCGCACGATTTGCGGTGCCATTTTCTTTGTGACGGTCCCCGCGACGATCATCAGATCTGCCTGGCGCGGAGAAGGCCTGAACACTTCACCCCCGAACCGAGCTATATCATAACGCGATGCCGCGGTTGCGATCATCTCAATGGCGCAACAGGCGAGTCCAAACTGCAGCGGCCAGATCGAGTTCTTGCGTCCCCAATTGTACAGCTCCTGCATGGAAGTCACCCAGACTCCCTGTCGTTGCATCTCTTTTCGCAACTCTTCGTCGATTTCGCCTTCGCTCATGATCTAGCTCTGCCACGTTAAACAGCCTTTACCCCACGCCCAGACAAGGCCTTCGATTAACAGCAAAAGGAAAATCAGAATCGCGATGAAAGCGCCGACCGGGAGTGCGGTAAAGGCAACGGCGAATGGAACGAGAAAAACCGCCTCGACGTCAAAGATTAAAAAGATAATGGCGTAAAGGTAATACTGTGAGCGGAACTGAATCTGTGCGTCGCCGATCGATTCTACTCCGCATTCGTACACCGCATTTTTTTCCACGCCAGGTTTGGGCGGCTGAAAAAATCGCCGCCACATCCAGGCCAGCACCAACGGCATCACTGGAAATACCAGTGCTACACCAACAAAAATGACGATGAATACATACGGATTCGGACTCATCCTGTGTATATCAAAGTCGCTCGGAAACACTCACTGCCAAGTTTATAGTTACGCCGTGGACAAAACCGCACGGAAATTTGCCCGTTTCGCCGAGGCTGAGAAACCGGACCGTGATTTTTACAAAAAACTGACTGGCAACGAACGTTTGCAGATTCTGGTGGAGCTGCTCAATCATGGCCCTGAGCAAACACTGGAGAGAGTTTCTCGAATTATTAAATTCCCGCGGCGTTGATTACGTCATCGTCGGCGCGCGTCACCCCGAGGCGCGGAGACGGCGAGGAACCTCACAATGTAATCGGCGGCACACAAGCTAAACGGCGTGCTCCATCAGCGGGTATGCGAGATCCTTCACTTCGTTCAGGATGACGGCTCGCATGAGCCTCCGAAACCTGACCTCGAAGAGCGAATTATGTTTGCTCGCCTTTTCTTCCAAACCAGCGCCGCTTCTTCGGCTTTGCTTCCTCCTCTGGAGCCGGCGGCGTCTCGACCGGTTTCTCTTCTTCCGCAGCCGGCTGTTCCGCGTTTGGCTCAACGCGCTCCGGTTCTGTTCCCTTCGGTTTTGGCTCAGCGGTTTTCCGTTTGCCTTTTTTCTCCGCCGGCTTTTCCTCGACGACCTCCAGCATATCGACCCATTCGATAAACGCCATGGGAGCCGAATCGCTCTTACGCCGGCCAAGCTTCACAATGCGCGTGTATCCGCCGTTGCGCTCCGCAGACCTTGGCGCGATGTCGTCGAACAATTTTTTGACTGCCGTCTTTTGGCGGAGTGTCGCCAACGCGGTGCGCCGTGCGTGAAGCGATCCCTTCTTGCCGAGCGTGACCATCCGCTCTGCGAGCGGTCGAACTGCTTTCGCCTTTGCCAGCGTCGTTTTAATGCGCTGATGTTGAATCAAAGAACAAACCTGATTCGCCAGCAGCGCTTTGCGGTGGTCAGCGGTGCGACCGAGCTTGATCCTCTTTTTCTGATGTCTCATGGCGCGAGAACGTAAGTGTTAATCAAACGTTCACTCCGCGCCAGCGGATGCGGCGGGCGTGGCACCATCGCCACTCATCGGAATCTCCACCAGGCCGGGATCGAACTTCATGCCGAGACT
>DATBDI010000329.1:0-4475 GCA_036270025.1 Candidatus Udaeobacter sp.
AGTTAAGTGGAAAGAATTTCTTGATGAAGTCGAGGCGGAAAAACGCGCGGATGAGCTAGACTTAGATTTGGACGAGTCCGCAATTTCTAGTGCTGCAGAAGCTTTTCGTTACGAATACGATCTGATCACTGCTGAGGAAACCGAAGCATGGCTGGCAAATCGTGGCCTGACTTTCGATGACTTTAGCGACTATTTTACTCGTCAATATTGTGCCACCGCCATTCGCGAAAAGATCGTTCCGGATGAAGTGGAATATCAGTGCGCGTCGTCCGACCTACGCCGGTGGTTTCTGACGGAATTGATTTTGTCCGGAGATTTGGACCGACTCACCACCGATTTAATGGCACGTCTCGCGGCACGCTGCGCAGGACAAGAACCGACCCCAGAGGCGATTGAGGCGGAAGAGCGGACATGCTTGCATCGGAACGGCATTAACACAGCACAACGGGCGAATTGGCTCGAGAAATTGGGGCGTGATTCGAAATGGCTGGATGAAATGCTCGCAATCGAGGCAGCATACCGGACGCATTGCGATAGGCTGCTTGTTCCTCAGGCGCGTCAACACGAATTGATGGCTTTACGCTTGCCGCTGACGCGATTCGAAGTCGAAGTGATCGAGCTGGAATCCCACGATGCCGCCAGGGAAGCACTGTTTTGCGTCCAACAAGATGGGATGTCAATGGAGGAAGTTGCCACTGAGGGAGGTTACCCTTACCGGCGTTCTGAGTTTCTGTTAGAAGACCTTCCAGTGGATGCCCAGCAAAGATTCCTCAGTATTTCCGCGGGGGGCGTCCTCGAACCGTCTGCGCGCGGCGACGGATTTGAACTGTGCCGTGTCGTCAACAAAATTGAGCCGCACGCGGACGACCCAGCCGTTAAATCGCGGATCGATCAGCGACTGCTCAGCCGGCATTTCTCTGAGCTCACGAGCAAATACACGCAGCGGCGGCTCGGCGCCGTGTCACCTGCCAAAGAATGAAAGTTCAAGACACCCAAATTCTGCGGCGTTCATCGGTTTTCCGTTTTCTTGCCGATGAACATTTCGCCGCGATTGAGCCGCTTTTGCAGGAAGAGCACTATGAATTCGGTGACGTGATCGTAAAACAGGACGATCCGGCCGATTCCTTTTACGTTTTAACCAGAGGGCGGGCGCGCGCGCTCAAGATTAAGCCAGACGGTGAAGAAATCCCGCTGGGCGTGTTGAAACCTGGTGACTCGTTTGGAGAAGCCGCGTTGTCCCAGGGTGGAACCCGAAATGCGACCGTGCGCTGCAGCACAGCGGTGGACGTGCTGCGAATCGACGGTGAGGATTTTCTTCAGCTCGCGCGCCGGGTGCCGGAACTGAAGCAATATGTCGAGACCACCGGCCGCGATCGAGCTTTGCAAAGTTTTCTTTATCAGTTCAGCAATTTTGGCCGGCTTCCAACACCCGTGCTGCGCGGCATGATCGACAAGTTGAAACCGGTCACGATCGAAAAAGGCAATCTGATTATCCGCGAAGGAGACGACGCCGGTCCTCTTTACATAGTGCAGAAGGGTCGCGCGCGGGCCTTTGCCGGACTTGACGGACAAACGCGCAACCTCGCGTTTTATCGCGCGGGTGACTTTTTTGGTGAGCTGTCGGTCCTGAATGGATCTTCGCGCGCCGCGTCGGTGGAAGCATTCACGGATTGCCAATTGCTCTCTCTTGAGGCCAAGTCGGTCCAGGACCTGCGGCGCCGGTTTCCCGAATTCGACAAACTGATGAACGAGCGGCTCGCGCTTTATCAGGCAAAAACTGAAGCGCGTATTCCTCTCGATTTCACAACCGAACTGCTGCCTGCCGAAACACAGGCACACAACAAAATTCAACTGGATGGTGAACAACCTGCGGCTGAGGCCGAAGACAAAGAGGATCCTTTTGTTGACGAGCAGGGCTTGTACCGCAAACGCGGAAAGCGCATCCGCAAAATCGATCACGTCATGCAAATCGACGAGATGGACTGCGGTGCGGCCTGTCTTGGAATGATCTGCAGGTACTTCGGACGAAAAGTGAGTCTGACGCGGATTCGGCAGCTCTGTCACACGGCTACAGACGGCACGAGTCTCAAAGCGATTTCTCGTGCCGCGACCGAACTTGGACTGGCGGCGCGCGCATTAAAAATTTCGCTGCGCAATCTCTCGCTCATGCCGCTGCCAGCCATAGTTCATTGGGAGGGTAACCACTGGATCGTACTCTACGATGTCGATGAGCAGTTTGTGCGCGTGGCCGATCCTGCGGTTGGGTTGCGGAAGCTTACGCGCCGCGAGTTCGAAGCGAAATGGACAGGCTACGCGGCGCTGTTCGATTATACGCCCGCATTCGAACAAGCTCCGGAAAGTAAGCCAACGCTGGCGTGGGTTCTTCCATTTCTTGCGCGATTTAAGGTCATCTTGCTTCAGGTGCTGGGGCTGGCCATCGCCGTCAGTTTCCTTCAACTGCTCTTCCCGGTATTCACGCAGGTGGTGGTCGATAAGGTCATTATCGAAAACGATCTTGGCCTGCTGAAGACGATCCTTCTCGGCATGCTTGCTGCCATCATCTTCGTGCAGCTCTCCACTCTCGCCCAGGAATATCTGCTGGCGTTCGCTGCTGTGCGGCTTGATACGACGGTTCTGGATTTTTTGAGCCGGAAACTTCTCTCTCTGCCGATGACTTATTTCATGAGCCGCCGGACGGGGGACATTCAACGCCGTCTCGATGGTGCGAGGCAGGTTCGGCAATTTGCGGTCCAGCAGGGAATTGGCGCTTTGCTGGCAGTGGTTTTTCTTGTGGGCGCGGTGATTCTGATGGCGATTTACAGCCCATTCCTCACCCTGGCGTTTCTGGCGACGACGCCCCTTTATGTGGGACTAATGATTTTCTCAGTTAAAGTGCTTCGTCCCCTGTATCACGGGGTGGAAGAAAGCCAGGGCAAATACAGTTCGCATCAAATCGATGCCATCAAAGGCATCGAGGTGGTGAAAGCAGCATCGGCCGAAAGCGCATTTCGTGAAGCTATGCTGAATGAGTTTCTCTCCGTCTCACAAAAACTCTTCAAAGCGACCTTCATCGTAATGTCGTACGACAGTGTTCTGCAAAGCATCGGACTGCTTTCTACTGCGATCTTTTTGTGGGTCGGCGCAACACAAGTCATTCATGGACACTTGAGCGTTGGCGGCTTCGTTGCGTTTAGTTCGCTGACGGCGATGGCCTACGCGGGAATCTTGCGCGCGCTCGGAGTTTGGGACAACCTGCAAAACGCCGTGGTTCTTCTGAATCGGCTGAACGACATTTTCGAGAACGAGCCCGAACAGGGCCATGATCGTTCTCGACTCGTCCCGGTGGGCAGCCTCGAAGGACGAATCGAACTACGCGGAGTCAGCTTTAAGTACGGCGGCCCCGAATCGCCTGACATCTTAAAAAATATTACACTGGATTTGGCGCCGGGGCGGATGGTGGCCTTGGTTGGCCGCAGCGGCTGCGGGAAAACGACGCTCATCAAATTAATAGCCGGATTGTTCGAACCTACCGAAGGGTCCATTTTTTTCGACAATGTGGACCTAAAGACTCTCAATTATCGAGACGTGCGCCGGCACATCGGAACGGTGCTTCAGGAAAACCACATGTTTAGCGACACTATTGCGCGCAATATCGCGTTCGGTGATCCGGAGCCGGATATCGATCGAGTGCTTACGGCCGCCCACGTCGCCGCGGCGCACGATTTCGTAATGCGCCTTCCACTTGGTTACGAGACAAAGATTGGGGAATCGGGCCTTTCTCTTTCAGGTGGCCAGAAGCAGCGCATCGCAATTGCGCGGGCAATCTACAATAATCCGCCGGTGTTGATCTTTGATGAGGCAACCAGCGCCCTCGATACAGAATCGGAACGCGCAATTCAGGAAAATCTCTCTCGATTAACAGCGGGCCGCACGACGATTGTGATAGCGCACCGGCTCAGTACGATTCGCGAAGCGCATTCTATTGTCGTGCTCGAACAAGGAAGCGTTGCCGAGACTGGCACGCACGATGAGTTGATGGCACAGCGCGGGCTGTATTATTATCTCTCGAGCCAGCAACTGGGAGTTTGAACCGGTAGCTCCATGAGCTCACAATTAACCGAACGCGGTTCACTCGACGTGGAATCCGAGATGCTGCCGCAGGAACCGCCCCCCTGGATCATCCGCTCGACGGCCTGGCTGTTGCTCGCGGCCTTTCTCTTTGCACTGCTTGTCGCAATCGTGATGCGGCTGCCGGAAACCGTCCATTGCCAGTTCGTGCTGATTCCTGCCACCGGCGCGGATCCAATTCAATCGCCCCGGCAAGCAATCATAACCCGCGTGGCTGTCGAGGAGGGCCAGCCTGTCAAATTGGGTGAGGCGTTATTCGTTTTGCGTTCCGACGAAATCCGCGGTTGGGACATGCAATTTCGGACTCTTACTGAAGATTTACGCTCGAAAGAAGAAAGCCTCGCTCA
>DATBDI010000330.1:0-1874 GCA_036270025.1 Candidatus Udaeobacter sp.
GAAAAATTTGCGCCGTTGCGACAATGGATTTGCGCCGCCGCCACGTGCGTCGCAGCAGAGGTGCAGCGTGATTATCTCAATTTTCGACTCGACCACGGACTCGTCACTTACGGAGATCAAATCGCGCTCGCGAAAGAGTTACTGCAACATCCGATCGCCGCGCCGAGAATTCGCGAGGAAAGCTTTCGTGTCATCCTCGACGAGGCACAGGACACTGAGCCGCTGCAATTTTCCGTGCTGCTGGAAGTAACGCGTCCACCAGAAGTGAAGGGCCTTTGGTTGCAAGGTCGACATTCAGGTCCGCGGCCGGGGCACTTCTGCATGGTCGGCGATTTCCAGCAATCGATTTACTGGCAGCGCGCGGACTTGAATTATTACCGAGCAGTTCATGAAGCGCTCGTTTGCGACAAGAACGGTGAGAGCCTGGAATTCGCCGTCACGTTTCGGCTCGACCAGAAGCAGCTCCATTTCGTTAACGAAACTTTCCGTGAGATTTTGAATAACAAGGGCGGACAGGTCCCTTTCGTCGAATTGCAACCGCGCCCGAACATTCTTCCAGGGAAAGTCATTCGCGTGCCCCTTGTCGCGAAAGAACTGTTGCCGGAAGGAAAAAAACTCAAGGACTACCAAAAGGCACGTATCGAAGCGGAATATCTTGCACGATGGATCAAGGACGCAGGACTGAAAAAACTTTCTGCCGATTCGTGGCGGGAGGTGGCGATTCTTTGTCCGCGCAAAGCCTGGCTGCAAACGACAGCCGCAGCGTTACGCCGCGTCGGTTTACCGGTGGCGATCCAATCTGAACGCGATGTCAAAGGCGACAGCCCGGCTTATGCGTGGCTGACCGCGCTCCTTACGATCATGACCGACCCGCTCAGTGCCTACGAAATCGTCGGCGTTCTGCGCGATATCTTCGGCGCGTCCGATCACGATCTTGCCGTCTTTTCAGAAGGGCAGAAGGCGAGATTTCGCATCGACGAGATTGTGTCGGCGACCGGAAGAATTTCCTCGGTTTTGCATACGCTCGCAGAAATTCGCCAACGCGCGGAAGGTCTGGCCTTATTTGACGCCGTTACTTTGATCATTGAGCAAACGCAATTGCGCGAGCGTTTGCTCCTATTGCCCGCTACGGAGTTTGGCGACCTCGCGCGCGAACTTGATGCCTTGCTCGCACAAGCGGCGGAAGCGGAAGCGAACGGAATGATCCTGGCCGGGTTCGCCGAAGAGTTACGCAACGATTTCGCATCGCCACGCGCCGTCCGCTTTTCAGCTGACGACAACGCGATCCAACTCATCACTTCACATAAGGCAAAAGGGTCTGAATGGCAGGCCGTGATCGTGCCCTTCCTGGCGCGCGATCTGCGGCTGCCCTCGCCCCGTTATCCGCATTTCCTGAAATCGCCCGCGGATGGCGAACTGATTATCGCGTTCGGCAACCAAGACAAATCGAAGGATCTGAAAGACGCGATCGAGCGCGCGGAACAGCAGCAACTTGAACGCCTTCTCTATGTCGCAACAACACGGGCGCGCCACACGCTCGTAGTTGTGCTCGATCAGGAAATCTTCTCCAGTAGCGAGGGCAAACTGCTGAAGACAGCACAACTTCGACGACTGATTCGCGATAAGGATCTTTATTCGGGCGAATTCGATCAACACAGCAGCACGATCGATGAAGTCCTCGAACCTTCGCCGATCGTGGAGCGCGCGTCACAGAAAAACGGCGCCGAAATCGAGCCGTTAACTTCTCGCGAACTTAAGCGCGCTTCGAAACGCGCCTCGGAATTCGTGCGAAAGATCACGCCAAGCGCTCTCGATTCGGAAGTTCCGGCAGACGTGCGAACGCGCTCGAGACTCGATACTCTCGCCATCCTCTA
>DATBDI010000331.1:0-6665 GCA_036270025.1 Candidatus Udaeobacter sp.
AGGCCCATCGCGAAATTCGCCGTTCACGATTCCAATGCTCATCGGCAACATGGCCAGCGGCTTCATCTCCATGGAGTTCGACCTGCGCGGCCCGAATTTGTGCATCGTGACTGCCTGCGCGACATCCAACAACGCTATCGGCGAATCGTGGCGAATCATAAAATCAGGCGACGCCGACATGTTCCTCGCAGGCGGCTCGGAGGCATCGATCGTCGAGATCGGCCTTGCGGGGTTCGGAGCGATGAAGGCGCTCAGCACGCGCAACGACGAACCGGAGCGCGCCTCCCGGCCGTGGGATCGTGACCGCGACGGCTTCGTCATGAGCGAAGGCGCAGGAATCGTCGTCGTGGAGGAACTCGAACATGCCAAAGCGCGGGGCGCGAAAATTTATTGTGAAATTACCGGCTACGGTCTTTCCGCGGATGCTTACCACATGACGGCGCCGCCGCCGGATGGCGAAGGGGCCGCGCGTGCAATGCAACTGGCGCTGAACCACGCTCGTCTATCACCGGATCAGGTCGACTACGTCAACGCACATGCTACCTCCACAGACATCGGCGACATTTGCGAGACGCGCGCGATCAAGAAGGTGTTCGGAGAGTATGCTCACAAAGTCCCTATCAGTTCTACAAAATCGATGACTGGTCACTTATTAGGCGGCGCCGGCGGGGTTGAGATGGCTGCGTGCGCGCTAGCGATTCGCGATTCCGTAATTCCGCCCACCATCAACCTGGAAAATCCGGGCGAAGAATGTGACCTCGATTACACGCCAAACGTTGCTCGTGAACGAAAAGTGCGCGTGGCGCTGAATAACTCCTTCGGGTTCGGCGGCCACAACGCCACGCTGGTCGCTGCAGCATTTGAGAAATAGCACGCGATCGCGGAGGCGCTGCAATCCGCGCCAATCGCTTTGACTAGTCACTCGTCACTTGTCACTATTTACTCGTGAACGCTTTCGGAGTTCACTATCAGCATGCGGGCATAGCTTAATGGTAAAGTTCCAGCCTTCCAAGCTGGCCATGCGGGTTCGATTCCCGTTGCCCGCTCCAGCCTTCGGTGTTCTTTACGCCTTTGGCACTTCGCGCGTGTGGAAAACTTTGAAATTCGCCTCAATTGCCGCTCACATTTTTTGGATGTGAACGTCGTATATGACGCAGTGAGAAAGGTATTGAGGGAAGAATTGGACGTTCGGCGTGAGGCCCGTCAGCTGGGGCACGGTGATGAATGCAAACGGCACGACAAACGATTTCGTCGTTAGCGGCACGTAACTGGTCTCAAATCGATTCGGATATACAAGTTTGAGTGCAATGTGGTACTGCTGGCTGGATAGTGGATTAGCGAATCCACGTATCTGCCCGATATACGTTGCGCCCGGTTCGAGACCGGTAAGCCAGACAATCATCCACGCGCCTGCTGATGGAACGGGATCCTTGAACCAATGGATCTCGCCAGTGTCCCCGTAAACCCGCACCCCGTCACCTCCCACTTCCAGCCACGCACCCCCGGCATTCATCATTGTGCCGGAGAGCGTCACACTCGTAATCGGGTGAGCGACAAGGAGGCCAATGTCCAGCTTTTCTCGAACATGAGTTGTGTAGATTTCGAGCGCCTTCTCGTGGGGCAGATGCTTGACCGGTCGCGGCGTTAGAACAGGCGGCGTCAGCAAGTTGGCGATCGACGCCCGCGAGATCTTCTGGTCACGGGGCGTGCGAGTCTTTTTTGGCATGCCAGCGAGACTAGTGCTGGCACGAATTTCGTCAATACGGCCTACCGAATAGGGGTTGTTTGGAGCACGACCGCCCTATTTCGTATTGCGGATCGCGCCCGCGACCAACGAAATGCACATTCAGTTGGGCTCCGCGCTATTGGTTCGGCGCGATCACTTCCCGGTTTCGCCAGGTGAATCCCAGACCCGAGTAGACGGTTAACGCCACAGTAATCCACACCAGCACGGGGCCGGCTTCGCTCCATGCCCGCGACCACCAGATCGACGTCTCATTCGCGTGTCGCAATTCCGCGATCGAAAGCAGGGCCAGGAAGAAAATGATGGTAATGATTTGCCAGGACGTCTTTTGTTTACCGAGGCTTTCCGCTGGAAGAATCCGGCCTTTGGCGCTGGCCATTAAGCGCAGTCCCGTAATCAAGAAATCTCGCGCGACTACCGCGGTCGCCGCCCAGGCGGGCACCGCCTTGAGGGGCACCAACGAAATAAACGCCGCCGCGACCATAATTTTGTCCACCAGCGGATCCATCAACTTGCCGAAGTTGGTGACTACGCCATAGCGCCGTGCAATCTCGCCATCGATAAAATCAGTCAGGCCGGCGATGACAAAAATCACGAGCGCAGTAGTGCGCGCATACTGCCATGACGAATTGAGCGCGATCACGAACAGCAGGGTCAATCCAAGGCGGCTGAGCGTAATTCGATTCGCCCAATTCATACTGTAGCCGCTTTTGTTGTAGCCCGGATCGATGATTTCGGCCCGGCGTCAACGACGCCGGCTACAGCAGTATCGCCCTTAAACCGTGGCCGTTTCCAAATCGGCACGTTATTCTTCAATTCGTCGACGATCCATCGACACGCCCGAAATGCTTCCTGTCGATGCGGACTGCACACTCGCACAAATAATGACGGCTCTCCGACAGCGACAAACCCAATTCGGTGATGAATGAGGACCTGGTTCAGCCCAAATTGCCGGGTTGCCTGGATGGTAATCTGTTTCAACTGATGCTCTGCCATCTGCCGATGCGCTTCATAGTCGATGCCTTCGATCCCGCGCCCGTCTTCCGAGCCGCGAACGATCCCCAAAAAATCAGCGGCCGCACCCGTCGCATAGTCCCCATCCAGCGGTGGGGCCGCAAGCGGCGCTTGCGTCACCAAAATGTTACAAGCCAGATTTGCCATACCGTTCAACTACTGGACAGTGAATTCCTTGTGTGTCGAACTCTTATGAAAAGGAGATACGAAAATGAACGCGAATCAATGTGATATTGGCCTCATCGGGCTAGGCGTAATGGGTGAAAACCTCGTCCTCAATATGGAATCGAAGGGGTTTTCTGTCGCTGTGTTTAATCGGACGACAGAAGTTACCGAGAAATTTGCTGCTGGACGCGCCAACGGCAAAAACATTCAACCAACGCGCACGATCGAAGAATTCGTGAACGCGCTGAAAAAACCGCGCATTGCGATGATGATGGTGAAAGCGGGCGCGCCCGTGGATGCGGTGATTGGTGAAATCGCACCGCTCCTCGAAAGAGGCGACGTCCTCATCGACGGCGGCAACTCGCTTTTCACGGACACGCAGCGGCGCGGCAAGGAATTAGAAGAGAAAGGAATTCACTTTGTAGGAATGGGCGTTTCTGGCGGCGAAGAAGGCGCGCTCAAAGGCCCTTCGCTCATGCCGGGCGGCTCGCGCGAGTCGTGGGAAATCATCGCGCCCATTTTCCGCAAGATCGCTGCGCAAGTGGATGGCGAACCGTGTTGCCGTTACATGGGCCCGGATGGCGCCGGCCATTACGTCAAGATGGTGCACAACGGCATTGAGTACGGCGACATTCAACTGATTTGCGAATCCTACGCCATTCTCAAGGACGTGCTGCAGATGGATGCGGCGCAACTCGCCGACGTTTTTGCAGAATGGAACCGGGGCGAACTTGAGAGCTACCTGATCGAGATCACGTCGCAAATCTTTCGCAAGGTCGATCCCGACACAGGCAAACCGTTGGTCGACATGATCCTCGACAAAGCCGGACAAAAAGGCACTGGCATTTGGACGCTTCAAGCTGCGATCCGCCAATACGTCGTGATTTCTACAATTAACGCGGCTGTAGAGGCGCGCGTTATATCGTCGCGAAAAGAAGACCGCGTGGCCGCATCGAAAATCTTGCCGCAACCGAGGGCTCGACAATTTAAAAGCAATCGCGAGCGGCTAGTCGATGCAGTGCGCGATGCTCTCTATGCGTCGAAGATCGTTTCTTACGCACAAGGAATGGAGCTGCTGCGCTCCGGAAGCACGACCTACGATTGGAACCTCAACATCGGTGACATCGCGACCATCTGGCGCGGCGGCTGCATCATTCGCGCAAAATTTCTCAACCGCATCGTGGAAGCGTACAAACGCGATCCGGCGCTGCATAATCTGCTGCTCGACCGTTATTTCACCAGGGCGATCAGAAAGGCGCAGCCGAAATGGCGTCTCGTTTTATCGACGGCGATTAAACATGGCGTAGCTGCGCCAGCGTTCTCAGCTTCCCTGGCTTACTTCGACAGTTACCGATCGGCGCGTCTTCCGGCGAATCTGTTGCAAGCCCAGCGCGATTTCTTCGGCGCGCACACATACGAACGCATCGATAAACCCGGCGTGTTCCACACTGAATGGCTCGAGGACGAGAAGAAACCAGCCGAAAAATCCGCCGAACCCAAAACACATGAGCCGCATCACGCGGGCGAGTAACTATAGCCGCCGTTCTGTGAACGACGCGCACGCTTCGCACAGCGAAGCAGCTACAGATCATCTGAAGTCATGAGATTCGCTGCCGATGAGTTGTTCGTGGGCAAGTGGTCTGATCTCTCGCGTTTTGATCAAGACGACGTTGTCGGAATTCTGGACTTCGCCTTCGATTAAAAGAAAATCTTCTTCGGTGATCAAAAGGCGGAAGCGCTCGAATAAATCTGGATCGACGATTGCGTTTGAAACGCCGGTCTCGTCTTCGAGGCTGATGAAAACAAATCCTTTTGCGGTGCCGGGACGCTGACGGCAAATCACGTTGCCGGCGATTTGCACGATGGAACCGTGTTTTGCGTGAACAAGATCGATTGCACGCCAAATGTTCGGCAACCGCTCGCGCAGGAGTTGCATGGGATGAGGACCGGTCGTGAGGTTCATTGTTTCGTAATCTGCGCGCACACGCTCGGGCAGAGTCATACGTGCTAAAGGCGCGTCATCCCGAGCAGAGCGAGGGACCTCCCACTCGGTAATGGAGTATTCTTGGTTTCGAGCGTGACCAAAGCTTCGTGGGGGAGGTCCTTCGCTGCGCTCAGGATGACGCTCGTGATTTCTGAGTAAATCGTCATGCAGCGTTTCTTCCGCATTCCACATCGCGGCGCGGCGATCCCCGGCAAAACAATTCAGCGCGCCGAGTTCGGCCAGTGTTCGCAATTCGTCTTTTGAAACCGCAACGCGACGTTTGAAATTATCGAGGCAATCGAACCGTCGATGTTTTCGTTCGCGTTCGATTTGTTCGCCGTGCTCCTGTCGCAATCCATTTACGACGCATAGGCCGAGCCGAAATGTTTTGTCGTCCATCACTGTGCAGCGCCAGTCGGATTTCATCACGCACACCGGTTTCACCTTCACGCCGTGTCGTTGCGCGTCTTTCACAATTGTGGCCGGCGTGTAAAAACCCATCGGCTGGTTGTTGATGAGGCTGGCGTAAAATTCCGGCGCGCGGTGCACTTTCAAATACGCGCTGCCATACGCGAGAATGGCGAAACTGATCGCATGCGATTCGGGAAATCCGTACAGCGCGAACGATGAGATCGCCTGGACGATCTGTTCAATCTTATCTCCAGCCACGCCTTTGCCTTCCATTGCTGCGCGCAATTTCGCGCAGACTTTGTTCATCCGTTCTTCCGAACGATGGAAACTCAGTGCGCGTCGCAGTTCCTCGGCTTCATCGCCGGTGAAATCGGCCATGACCATGGCGATTTTGAGCATCTGTTCCTGGAACAGCGGAACGCCGAGAGTGCGTTCCAACACCGGTTTCAAACGATCGTCGAAATAAGTGACCGGTTCCTTGCCCGCGCGGCGGGCCAGATAAGGATGCACCATGTCGCCCTGAATCGGGCCCGGACGAATAATCGCCACTTCGATCACCACGTCGTAAAAACACTCGGGTTTCATCCGCGGCAAGGTGGCCATTTGCGCGCGGCTTTCGATTTGAAACACACCGATCGTATCGGCGCGCTGCATGATCTGGAAAGTTGCAGGATCATTCTTTGGAATGTGAGCGAGATCTAGAGGTCGTCCCCGTTCTCGACAAAGCTCGAGCGCGTCCTGCATGACCGACATCATGCCGAGCCCGAGCAGATCGACTTTCACGATCCCGAGGTCTTCGCAGTCGTCTTTGTCCCATTGTGCGACGACCCGACCAGGCATGGAGGCGTTCTCGAGCGGTACGAACGAACTCAGTTTGTTCTGGCAGATGATCATTCCCCCGGAATGCTGCCCGAGATGCCGCGGCAAACCGTAGATCGCATGATACAACCGAACGAATGCCGCCATCCGCGGATGATTTTTCGGCAGACCGGCCTGTTCGATCTGTGATTGCAGTTCCATCGTGTGCGGAAAGTCGCCGCTGGCGAACAAATGCGAGAACCGCTCAATGATGCTCGGCGAGAAATTGAGGGCTTTGCCAATCTCACGTGCCGCGCTGCGCCCGCGATAGCTGATGACGTTCGCAGTCATCGCTGCGCCATGTCGGCCGTAGCGGCGATAGATTTCCTGGATGACGGATTCGCGGCGATCGCCGCTGGGCAGATCGAGATCGATGTCGGGCCAGCCTTTGCGGCTCTCATTGAGGAATCGTTCGAACACGAGATGGTTTTCGACCGGATCAACCGGCGTGATTCCCAGGCAATAACAAACGGCGCTGTTCGCGGCGCT
>DATBDI010000332.1:0-3063 GCA_036270025.1 Candidatus Udaeobacter sp.
GACAAACAAGAGAAAGCGTACAGCGTGCGCTACGACCAGGTGAACGCGATGTTGCTCAACGAATTCCTTAAAGAACATCGCAAAGTGCAGGAGTTGGAGGCGGCCGTCGTGAAGCAAGAAGCAAGTGCCGAAAAACAGGAAGCCACAATTGCGCGGCAGCAAAAGCAAATCGACGCGCTTGCTGCGGAATTCCAGAAGGTGCGTGCACAGCTTGAGTTGAGCAACACTGTGCCACAAACAGTTCTCAACCATCGTTAAACCAGCTCGAACACGTTTGTTCTGGGCGTCGAAGTGGTGAAGGTCACACTCCTGAGATTGTGCTTGACCAGCAGGCGACATTTTTGCAAGACTCGATGCGCCGGGAAAACGAAAGGAACAGTCATGCATCCACTCATCAAACAAATAACACCTACCGTAATCGTCGCCGTCGTGCTGATCTGCCTTGGGCATGCACCTGCCCGTAAAGCTCTCGCTACGGGCGCAGGAGGAACTGTCAATGTGATCTATAGCTTTGCCGGGGATGAAGATGGCGAGTACGCCGACACAGATTTGGAAACGGACGCCGCAGGGAACATCTATGGCACGACAGTGCTCGGAGGAGAGTTCGGGGGCGGAACGGTTTTCCAGTTGAGTCCAACGCCTAACGGGTGGGTGCACACAGTTCTTTATAGCTTCACCGGCGGCGCCGATGGTGGCGAGCCGTACAAGGGAGTAACTCTGGATCGACGAGGCAACCTGTACGGCACTGCGGTCACAGGTGGGTCGGGCAATTGCGAAGGCGGCTGCGGGGTCACCTACAAGCTCACCAATTCCGGCGGAACCTGGACCCACACAGTCATCCATGCGTTTACCGGCGGAGATGACGGCTCTGGACCCGGAGCGCGAGTGACGGTGGATCGCAGTGGCGACGTCTATGGAATGACGCCGACAGGTGGGACGTTTGGCTTAGGCACCATTTACAAAATTCATCCACATCGCGGAACGTGGGAGTTTCAGGTGATCCACACTTTCACCGGAGGCGCGGACGGCGGATCAGGATCTGCCGGCAGAATGATTCTGAGTCATGGGCGGCTCTTTGGCGCAGCTACTACGGGCGGAAGCTTCGGGAGCGGCGTTGTTTTTGAGCTCACGCCAACGCATGTCGGAGAATGGAATTTCAGAACGATTTATTCCTTCCAAGGTCAACCGGATGGGAGCTTCCCTTATGGCGCGCTGCTGCCCGGCGCCGGTAAGTTTTACGGAACGACCTACTATGGCGGGACGGATGGCATCGGAGTCGTGTACGAATTGTCGCCGCGGCCTGTTGGCGAGTGGGCAGAGAGAGTGCTCTACAGCTTTGAAACCGGAACCGACGGAAATAGTCCCATCAGCAATCTTGTTTTTGATCCAGTTCGCAATCTTTGTGGAACGACCAGTGAAGGTGGTTCGGGCAGTGGCACGGTCTTTAAACTGACTGCTATCGGCGGCGGCCAGTGGTCAGAAAGCGTGGTGCACCCGTTTGCAGGGTCCCCAGATGGCGCTTTTCCCTACACCGGAATGGTCGTTGATCGTGCCGGTCACTATTACGGTGCAACAGTTCACGGTGGCGACGATGGCGAAGGCGCCATCTACGAGTTTGTGCCGAACTGATTATCCCGCTCGTTTCGTTCAACTCCGAGCTACTGCTTCAACATTGATGGCCGCCAACACGAAGAGTTGAGTAAAGCGCGTCAAGATTTTCGCTGGAGCGAGTTTTACGCTAACCTCCTAAACATATGAGGCATCACGCCACAAAAATGTGTCTGCTTCTTGGATTGGCAGTTTCCTGTCTGCTTTGTAGTTGCGCTGCCAATACTCCGTATTCGGAAAGAATGATCGACACGAGCGCACAAACGCAACAAACAGTTCTCCCGGAGGCACCGCCGCGCCCCCCCCTACACGCGGAAGTCGGAAGCGGTAACTAAGACGCTGGGGAACACGGATCAGGCTGGTTGTTTGCGCCTTGGCGCCGTTGTGCTTGCCAGCATCGTCTGAACAATCTCGCCTCGGATACTCGTTGATCGACGATTTCCGTATGCACGGTCAGCGCGTCGCCGAGTCGCACAACTTTAGCCAGTGCAGTTGATCGGTGATTAATGTTTCAGTCGAACCGCGCGGTGGCAAGTATGGGCAGCGGTCGAGCGACGCGATAGTTTCGCGCATCAGCAATGCATGACATTCTGGCCTGGAGTCGATGCTTTGTGGTGCGCTTCTGGGCAAGTCGCCGCTCTTCACGATGCTGTTCGCGAAGCTTGCGAGCCACGAGAGTTCTAAAGCTGTGTTCAACCCAACCTCGACCAAATAAGCGAAAGTTTTTCCAATTCATTGCTTCGATCTCCAATACAAAAATTTGCGTTTGAGCAGTCTCTCTGATCTCAAAGCATTGACATTTCGTATTGGACTCGGCCTCTGGATGTGCCGCGGATGGCACGCGAGCAGGCCGAGCAGCGACGCCTTCGTAGTCGATGAATGTTCAGGATGGGGTGGTAGCCATGGTCACGCAACAAACCGTTGCTGAACAAAACCCAATCCGCACGGTGCTGGCGCGAGCAAATTTACGGATTGCTCAATCGTCAGCGATGACGCATGAATGTGCGTCGCCCGCACCATGAAAGAGCATTCCTTCGATGATTTCAAAGTGGGCGATCACTTCAAGTCCGAGCCGCTAAAAGTGACGCAAAAAGAGGTGATCGAGTTCGCCCACAAATTCGATCCCCAGATGTTCCATCTCAGCCGCAAGCGGGCGGAGCGAACAATTTTCAAGGGATTAATCGCCAGCGGCTGGCATACCGCGGCGATAACGATGCGGCTGTTGGTGCAAACAGTGAATTTCGCTGAAGGCGCGATCGGGTTGGGCGTAGATGAGGTGCGCTGGCCCAACGTGGTGCGACCCGGTGACGCGCTCACCGTGGCGACGGACATCATAGATTTGAGACCGTCGCGGTCGCGGCCCGACTACGGAATTGTTCGGCTGCGGAATGTAACCAAAAATCAGCGCGGCGAAGTTGTTCAGACGATGCTCGCCAGTGCAATGGTGCCGAGACG
>DATBDI010000333.1:0-7117 GCA_036270025.1 Candidatus Udaeobacter sp.
TGCCGCTGCATCTTGTTTACAATCCGGTCGGCCCGTTCTTGCCTTCGTCGCAACCTGAGCTCGAAGCGGATTACAAGCGAGAGCTCAAGACACACTTCGGCATTGTGTTTAACAACCTTTACACGCTCGCAAATCTGCCCATCGGCCGCTTCGCGTCTTATCTGCGGCGCAGCAATAAATTCGACGAATATATGGAGCTGCTGATCAATGCGTTTAATCCCGCCACGATAGATGGTCTCATGTGTCGCAACACGATCAGCGTCGGGTGGCGTGGTGAAGTTTACGATTGCGACTTTAACCAGCAGCTCGGGATGCAATGGAAGGATGGTGCTCCGATTTTCCTGTGGGACATTGATCCGGAAACGATCGAGAACCGCCAGATCATGACGGGTAATCATTGTTTCGGCTGCACCGCCGGCGCGGGCTCAAGTTGCGGCGGCGCGATCGTCTAACATTCGGGCGCGAGAACGTCTTCCCGGCGTGACGAGTTAAGGCGCCACGACATAGGTATGGAATACATGCCTCCCCAGTTGATTGTGCACCTCGCCCGCGGTGCCACCCGGATACTGTTCGCGAATGCTCTGCTCGTACTGTTCATTGGCCGGAAAAAACAGGAACGCCAGCCCCTTTCCAGCAACGCGAACCGGAGCCGATTGAGTCTGCGGATCGTAGGTCGGGACGTATTCCTGACCTTGTACCAGGTAGCGCGTGATTTCCGGATCGTACGGATACGGTGACTTGCCGACTACTATGACGCGGTAAGCATTCCCGAGTGCACCCATGTACCTGCTTTGCACCGTCTGAATGTCATAGAGTGTCTGCGCACGCTTGTAGCGATCGTTCCTAAGATTCTCCGAATCGGCATGGTAATTGAAGAAGTAGAATCGAATGTTGGCGTATCCCAACGCTAGCAATCCCGCAGCCACGACGCCAATGCGGGTCCATCTCTTTTGCGGTAAAAGTCTCGCAGACGCTATCCATGCACCGATCGGAATCGCAATTGCAGCGTAAAAGGCCGGAAAAGCTGGCGTCCAATGCGCAAGCATTGGCGGCGAGCTATTTGGATAGAGCACAAGCGTACCTCCTACGAAGAGCACTCCAATTCCGGACAACAGCACTAGAAACGCCGCGGGATGCCGCCATCGCCACAGCAGCAATGCTACTCCCAGCACCAGCAACGCCGCTTCTGCCGGCAGCAGCAGCGGTGCATAATACATAATGTCCTGCGCACTCTGAGCGCTGATACCCAGGAGGTTCTCGGACATGATCGGCCATAGCGTGTTCCACATCTGTTGCAAGTCTTGCAAGCTGGTGGGTATCCGGTTCCAAGTCATCAGACCGGCTCCGCGGCCGTAGTACAAATGAGGGTGCGTTAGGAAGTAACTTAACAGTGGCCCAAAGCCGATCAGGTATCCGAGCATAAGCCATCCGATGTGTTGGAGGTAGCAGCGTGCTTCACGCCAATGAACGACGAAAAGATATGCTACGAACGCCAATAAAATAAACGGCAGCAACCGTGTCCCGTAATAAAAGTGTTCGCTTACACCTGCAGCCAGCCCTGCAAGCGCCCAATGTGTCGGCTCGCGGCTGCGCAGTCCGCGAATCAAAAAGAAGAAACATAAAGTCCAGAAGAACGGCGTCGTGATGTTGTTTAGCGCCATCCGGCTGTAGTGGACGTTCACAGCGCTGAACGCCATGATGCTCGCTCCCGAAATAGCCGCAGTTCTTCCCCACGCACAACGCACGAAGCTATAGAACGGCAGCACCGTTGCCGCACCAAACACCGCTGCCGCTAGCCTGACGACTGCGAGACCTATGCCGCCAAGCTTGAGCATCGCTGCAACAATCGCGAACCATAAAGCCGGAAGTTCTATGTCACTCCACAACGTGCTGAACACAGGCGCATGATTCGGTCCGTTAAGGTAAGCTCGCTCAGCGACCAAACCGGTCATCACCTCATCGGGATAGATATTGAACGGCACCTCTCGCAAGTTCCACACTCGCAGTAACAAGGCTCCGAGTGCGATTGCCGCGATGACGACAATTTCCCACCGTGCCCAAGACGGTGTCGCACCTGGTTCATCATTACGCCGTGAAGTGGCAATGGCTGCCGCTATGACCAAAGCGGTTGCTGCCACCCATAGCCAGCCAGCGACACCAAAGGGTGCATAAGGTGCAGCAAAAAACGCCAGATGCGATAAGACTACCAGTACAACTGCACCGCTCAGCATTATTTGAGATGATCTCCATTTCGATGCGCGCGACTGCAGATCCGAGGCTGGGAATGCTGCTACCCAGTAAGTGTCAGACCAAGCCAGCACTGCAAGTATCCCTGCGCCCACCAGCAACAGCACGGCCCAACCTCGCACTGAATGACGGGGCAGCAGTTCCGTACCAACAATCGAGAGCGCAAACGCCATCGCACCAAGCCACACGCCCCGTGCCGGCCAAAGCCACTTCCCCTCTCGCGTCACATCCGCGCCAAATGGATGCTTTTCCGGATTTGCTAGTCGCTCACACATTCGTGAAGGCGAACTGCTCAAATCCTATTTTTATCCGCCACGCTTCCCAGCCGACATGCTCAAAGCGTGTGAAATGGTCTCCGCCTCTCATCACACCGCAGAGCATTGGCCGATGCGATGACTGATTCCAGTAAAAATTCGATCGTCGTGTTGTGGGGCGTTTCTGTGAAACGCCGAACTGTGAGTGGCGTCTGACACAGACGCCCTACAATTACTCCAGCGGGAATTCGATTGGCTCCTCGGGCGCGCGTGGAACCAGCTTGTTCCGCTCGATGATTCGCGCGCATGTATTCCAGCGGAGCAAAGCATCGTCGTTACCACGCGGGCGAACCTCCTCGGCCTTTTCGAAAGAAGCCATCGCCTCGTGGAAAAGCTCATATGCTTGGAAACGGCAACCCGGTGTGTGTTGCGCCAGCTTTGCCTTGGCACGGCGCTCCGCGAATATACCGCAGTAATATGCGCGCTCGTAATCGTCGCGAACTCGCCCGAGCAATTCTTTTACCTGCGTGTTGCTGACTCCGTAGCCTTTGGTGAAACGGTCGGTCAACGCTAGCAGGAGCGTGATGATGGCTCGCTGATTGTCCGGATCGACACCAAGAATATCGAGACAAATGCTTTCCGCTTCACCCGGCTCGTTCAGGAGTCGGTACCGCTCAGCCTTTTCCAGTGCAGCCGGAATGGCATCTTTGTGCAGTTGTTTTAGCTCGGGCATGGCAAAATCGTTGAAGCGTTAAACCGTTGAAGCGTTCAATCGCATATGGTTTTCCCTGTCATTCTGAGCGAAGCGAAGAAACTCATATTATTTTCCGCGATGCTCATGGTCCGCAAGCCGAGAGTCCGAGATGTTTCGCTTCGCTCAACATGACAGAACGGCGATTTAAGGCTTGAATGGTTCAACGTTTTTGCGATCACTCTTTTTTTTCAGCCACCGCCAAATCCACCCCAGCGGATCATAGAAATCATCCACGACACGTTCTTTCAATGGAATGATTCCATTGTCAGTGATTTCAATGTTTTCGGGGCATACTTTCGTGCAGCACTTCGTGATGTTGCAGTAGCCGATTCCCTGCGTGTTTCGCAATTCGTCGATGCGATCTTCTGTATCGAGCGGATGCATTTCCAGCGCGGCGACGTGAATCAGGAATCGCGGACCGATAAATTTGTCGTGTAGCTGATGGTCGCGCAGAACATGGCAAACATCCTGGCAAAGAAAGCATTCGATACATTTACGAAATTCCTGCACGCGATCGATGTCCTCCTGCTGCATTCGCCAGGTGCCGTCCGGCGCGTCAGCCGGTCGCGGTTTAAACGGTTTGATCCTTTTCTTCACTTGAAAATTCCATGAAACGTCGGTGACCAAGTCCCTAAGGAGCGGGAACGCCTTTATGGGCTCGATCGTCACCGGCGTTTCCAAGGGCAATTCACTCAGGCGCGTCATGCACATGAGCTTCGGCATGCCATTCACTTCCGCTGAACACGATCCACACTTGCCGGCTTTGCAATTCCACCGGCACGCCAGATCCCGTGCTTGCGTGGCCTGGATTTGATGCACCGCATCGAGCACGACCATGCCCTCCGTGCATTCCGTTACATAGTCGCGAAATGCGCCGGTTTTCGCATCTCCGCGCCAGATTTTGAAAACGGCGGTTGCCATCGTTAAAGTGTTGAAGCGTTAAAGCGTTGAAGCGGGAGGCCCGAGCGCTCCGTCGAGCGCCCATCTAAATCATCATTACTCCATCCGTAGGCTGGAGAATCTTCGCGTAGTACCAGCCCTTCACCTTGCTTCCGTTCGCGCAGCCAACGCATGTAACCGGCAAGGACTTGGTGAACTCGCCAGGCTTGCTGCTTCAATGAGCCAATTTCGGCAGCTGGCAAGTACGACTCATCTTCACAAATATTCAGGTCGTCGATCAGTTCCTCGAGCGAGCCGCGAGCATTGAGAGAGAACTTGAGCTGCTCGAGATAATGAAAACGCCCGTGACCTTCAGCGATATTGTTTGTCAACGAAACGGCAGCCCGCCGGATTTGGCTTCCGAGTTCGAATTTTTCGAACGAAGGAAGCTGCCGATTCACTCGATACATCGCCTTTCGAAACTCGCGCGCAACTTGATAAACTTCCAAATCCTCAAAAGTCCGATATGGCCTCTGTTCTTTCCGCATTTGACTGTAGTTACCTTTGGTTCATGTCTTCATCCGCTTCAACGCTTTAACGCTTCAACGATTCTCTTCAATAATTTCGTTCAAATAATCCGGCACTTCCGGCAGCGGCTCCAACCTAATTTGCATCGAGCCCTCTGCCGATTTCGACACAATCGTGTTTACTCTGGAAAACCGTTCCTCTTTGCTGGGGTAATCTTCACGGAACTGTGCGCCACGGCTTTCTTGTCTTTCCAGCGCGGCGCGCGTGATCGCTTCTGAAACTGTGAGCAGGTTCTCCAAGTCGAGCGCCGTGTGCCAGCCGGGATTGTATTCGCGATTGCCTGTGACTGCGGCGCGATTCGCTCGTTGTTTCAGTTGCTGCAACTGGCCGAGCGCGTACTGCATTTCAGATTCTGTTCGGACGATTCCGACATTGTCCTGCATCAGCTCCTGTAAATCTTTTTGGATTTGGTACGGGTTCTCGCTGTCGCCTCGGTCGAATGGCGCGAGCGCTTCGCGCGCGGCGGAATCGATGTGATCATTGTGGATTTCGCCGAATGAGTTCTGCTTCGCGAACTGCGCCGCAAATTCGCCGGCCCGTTTTCCGAACACCAAAAGATCGGAGAGCGAATTGCCCCCTAATCGGTTTGCACCGTTGATACCCGCTGCGCACTCACCGGCAGCAAACAACCCGGGCAAACGTGACATTTGCGTGTCGGGATCGACGCGCACGCCGCCCATGATGTAATGGGTAGTCGGTCCAACCTCCATCGGTTGCTCCGTGATATCGATGTCGGCCAATTGCTTAAACTGGTGGTACATGCTCGGCAGTTTTCGTTTGATGTGTTCTGCCGCGTTTGGCATTTTCGATTTGATCCACGAGATGTCGAGAAACACGCCGCCGTGCGGGCTCCCCCTGCCCTCTTTGATCTCACGCACGATGCAACGCGAGACGTGATCACGCGTTAACAACTCCGGCGGGCGGCGCGCGTCTTTGTGCCCCTGACAATAGCGCCAGCCTTCCTCTTCGTCGCCGGCAGTGTGTGCGCGATAGGCTTCAGGGATTTCGTCGAACATGAAACGTTTGCCGTCTTTGTTGGTCAGAATTCCGCCTTCGCCTCGCACGCCTTCGGTCACTAAAATTCCCATCACGCTCGGCGGCCAGACCATTCCGGTGGGATGAAATTGAATGAACTCCATGTCGATGAGTTCCGCACCCGCCTCGTATGCGAGCGCGTGCCCATCGCCAGTGTATTCCCAGCTATTGCTGGTGATCTTGTATGCGCGACCGATCCCACCCGTTGCCAGCACCACAGCTTTGGCCCGGAAGATTTTGAAACGCCCTCTCTCGCGCTCGTACCCGAACGCTCCTATGACGCGGTCGCCGTCCTTAAGCAGCGAAAGAATGGTGTGCTCCATGTGGACATCAATTCCCTTATGGACACCATGGTCTTGCAATGTGCGGATCATCTCTAACCCGGTGCGATCGCCCACATGGGCCAGTCGCGGATATTTGTGGCCGCCGAAATGTCTTTGCAGAATTCGGCCGTCTTTTGTGCGATCGAAAACGGCGCCCCACGCTTCGAGTTCGCGCACTCGATCGGGCGCTTCCTTCGCGTGCAATTCAGCCATGCGCCATTGATTGACATATTGACCGCCGCGCATGGTATCGGCGAAGTGCACCTTCCAATTGTCGCGTTCATCGACGTTGGCCAGCGCCGCTGCGATCCCGCCCTCGGCCATGACCGTGTGCGCTTTACCCAGAAGCGATTTGCATACGAGTCCAACGCGAACGCCCGCAGCCGAAGCTTCAATGGCAGCGCGCAATCCCGCGCCACCAGCGCCAATCACGAGCACGTCGTAGTCAAAAGTTTCGTACTCAGGCATGATCAATTCAGGCGATGAAAGGTTGAAGCGTTCAAGAGCTCGTTGTCATTCTGAGCGAAGCGAAGAATCTCTGATTATTTCCGGGCTCCCATTCGTCGCAAGCCGATAGTCAGAGATGTTTCGCTCTGCTCAACATGACAGAAAAACAAAACGGTTGTCCGCTTCAACGCATCTCGCTTCATCGCTTAAACGATTCTGAAATCGTGCCAGATGCCGATAGCACAGAGCCGCACATACAGATCAGTGAAGCCGACCCAGAACAGACTCACCCACGCCCAAAGCATGTGGCGGCGGTTCAGACAACTCACGCAGGCGTAGGCACGATAGCAGGCTGGAGATTTCGCGAGTTGATCACGAAATCCTCCGATCAGATGTCGAAGGGAGTGGCATCCGATTGTGTAGCCGCCTAGCAAATAATCGTTAATGGCGAGTACAATTGTACCGACGCCAATCCCGAATGAGCTTTTACCAGTCGCCGGATCGATAAACCAGAGCGCCTTCCAAACGTCATATGCCAGGACCAAAATGAACAAAAGCGCCACGTAGAGAAAATAGCGATGCACATTTTG
>DATBDI010000334.1:0-4486 GCA_036270025.1 Candidatus Udaeobacter sp.
CATTCTGAGCGAAGCGAAGGACCTCACAACAACGGTGTTGATCACGCTATTTCGCTCGTGTATCGCAGCGCGCATTGTGAGGTCCCTCGCCGTTTGCGCGGCTCGGGATGACGTTTGCGATTGATATCTGATCAAAATGAGAATCACTCGCGCCCTCATTTCCCTCTCCGACAAGACCGGCATCGCCGAGTTTGCGCGGACGCTCGAACGCCAAGGGGTTGATATTATTTCGACCGGTGGAACGGCGGAGTTGCTGCGGAAGGAAAAAATTCCCGTGCGCGAGATTTCGAGTTTTACCGCCTTTCCGGAAGTGCTCGATGGACGTGTAAAAACTTTGCATCCGCGCGTGCACGGTGGTCTTCTCTACAAGCGCGGCAACACCAAACACGAGGCCGAAGCCCGCGAATGCGGTTTTGAGCCGATCGATTTGGTGGCCGTGAATCTTTATCCGTTCGAAGCCACCGTTGCCAAGCCGGACGTCACGATGGCCGAAGCGATCGAAAATATCGACATCGGCGGGCCATCAATGATTCGCAGCGCAGCCAAGAACTTCGAATCCGTGACCGTGGTCGTCGATCCCGCCGATTACGACGCGGTCCTCGAGAACATGCGCGACAATAAGGGAGAAACGACGCTGAAATTGCGTGAGCGCCTGGCTATCAAGGCGTTTGTCAGGACCGCTGATTACGACCGCGCGATCAGCAGCTTCCTCAATAAACAGCAGACTACTGATGCTTCTTTTTCGCTGACGCTCCCGCTGGCAATGCGATTGCGATACGGAGAAAATCCCCACCAGACCGGCGCGCTCTACGGCGATTTCGGCGAATATTTCGAAAAGCTTCACGGCAAGGAGCTCTCTTTTAACAACATTCTGGACATCAGCGCCGCCACCAATCTGATTGCCGAATTCGCGGAACCGACTGTGGCGATTCTTAAACACACGAATCCGTGCGGCGTAGGCTCGGATGCCGATCTTCGCAAGGCGTGGGACAAGGCATTTGCCACTGACAAGCAGGCACCGTTCGGAGGGATAATTGTTTGCAATCGTCCGCTGAGCGAACCGCTGGCGAAAGTGATCAGCGAGATTTTTAGCGAAGTGATCATTGCGCCGGAGTTCGACACCGAGTCGCGAGCGATTTTGCAAAAGAAAAAGAACCTCCGCCTGATTCGGCTGTTAACCCCGGCAGCCCAAGCGCGGCCGGAAACGGACATCCGGTCGGTGTGCGGCGGTGTGCTGGTGCAGGATGCAGACCTTCCGCAGAAGACAAATCAAAACGTGGTCACAAAGAGGCGGCCGACGAAAACCGAAGTGAAAGCGATGCTGTTCGGATGGCGCGTCGTTAAACACGTCAAATCCAACGCGATCGTTTACACCAAGGCTGACAGGACACTTGGCATCGGCGCTGGGCAAATGTCGCGTGTCGATGCGTCGCGAATCGCAGTCTGGAAGGCGCAAGAAGCCGGGCTGTCGCTCAAAGGCAGCGCCGTCGCGAGCGATGCGTTCTTTCCGTTCCCCGATGGATTGATCGCCGCGGCCGACGCTGGCGCGACATGTGTCATTCAGCCGGGCGGCTCGGTCCGTGACGAAGAAGTGATCGCAGCCGCCAACGAACGGAACATGGCGATGATCTTCACCGGTATTCGCCATTTTCGGCACTGAGCCCCATTCCTCTTGTCATTCTGAGCGGAGCGAAGAATCCAGATCATTTCTTTTAGCTGCTCGCCAAAACCAATAGTCAGAGATGTTTCGCTCCGCTCAACATGACAGGGCTCGATTAGTCGAACCGCCGCATGTTCTGAACATTGAAGATTTGCGACGCGCGGCGAAGCGACGGCTTCCACGCGTAGTCTTCGATTACATCGACGGGGGCGCCGAAACTGAATGGACATTGCGCGCGAACTGCCACGCGTTTGAGGCGGTCACATTGCGTCCGCGTGGCGCCATCGCTACGCCTGTGTGCGAAATGGGCACTACAGTCCTTGGCACTCCGCTCACCATGCCGGTGATCCTCGCGCCAGTTGGAAGCTCCCGGATCATGTATCCGCGCGGTGAAGAAGCAGCCGCGCGGGCCGCTGGCAAAGCCGGCATTATTTACACGCTGTCAACGCTCTCAGGTTGCCGACTCGAGGATGTTGCAGCCGCTTCGGGAGGCCCGGTCTGGTATCAGCTGTACCTGGTCGGAGGTCGTGACTGTGCTCTCGGAGCTCTTGAACGCGCGCGTAAGGCCGGCTTTTCAGCTCTTGTTGTGACAATCGATACGCCAGTAGCCGGTTTACGAGAACGCGATCTTCGCAACGGCGCCAAAGAGCTTCTCAGCGGCAAACTGCCTGCGATGTTGCCGTTTGTGAATCAGCTACTGACAAAACCCCGATGGCTGGCGGCGTTTTTTGCCGACGGCGGATTGATGAAATTCGAAAACGTGATCATTCCGAACCACGGGCCAATGTTGTGCGCCGATGTCACCGCCGCTCTCGAACACTCCGTGGTGACCTGGCAGGATCTCAAGTGGATCCGCGAGGCGTGGAGCGGGCCTGTCGTAATAAAAGGAATTCACATAGCAGACGACGCTCGCCGCGCAGTGGATGCTGGAGCCGACGCAGTAGTTGTTTCTAATCATGGTGGACGCCAACTGGACAGCGTCGCGCCGACATTGCGAATCTTGCCTGAAGTTGCGGCAAGTGTGGGCGATCGCATCGAAGTCCTGCTCGACGGCGGCGTCCGCCGTGGCAGTGATGTTGTGAAAGCGCTGTGCCTGGGGGCGCGAGCGGTAATGATCGGACGCGCTTATGCGTACGGGCTAGGTGCAGCCGGTGGCGCAGGTGTAGCGCGTGCAATTGAGATTTTGCGCACCGATCTCATTCGCACGCTTAAACTGCTCGGCTGCGCATCAATCGCAGAGTTGGACCCCTCGTATCTGGATGTACCGTCAGACTGGCGCGGAAAGTAACTATGCGATTCCCCTGAGATTCGAGACGCGCCAGAACCAGATGCAAAGAACGCCTGCCACGACAAGCGCAATCCAGCTTACAGCCATGGGGATGGTGTGCGTGCCGACGGTCACTTGTGCATGATTGATTAGTCGCAGGACGTGCGCAATTGCAAAGATACCAAAGAGGACACTTGCGACGCGCAACCCGGTCGTTGGTGAGTTCATGCGCGCATTGTGATGATCGAAGCCAGATTTGTCAGGTACAAACTCCGGATAATCGGGGTCACCCTCTTCTATACGAAGCGGCTTGAACCAAAATCCCAAGCACTGTCAGGCCCAGCAACACGATTGTTGATCCGGATGGCGGGAGAACGATCGCGCTTTGAATCAGGTGCGCGCCGATCAGGGATGAAACAATGATGAGTGCCCAATCGAACAACGCCAGTAACAGAATTGCGCCGAGGATCCCGCCCAACACAAAGATGATCGTCGAGTACTGGCCGTATTGAACAAAGAATGCGGCGGCGATCGCGCTGGCGAGTTTGCCGCCGGCCAGAAACCCCAAAACAGCTATGGCAATTTTCTGGAGAAAAAGGGCAAGCAACGCTCCGATCAAGCCAAAGACGAGCGCAATTGTTAATGCCAAAATGGGCGACGGTTCGGTGACTAGATGCGGAGCGACTTCCACGCCTGCGGCAAATCCAACAGCGGCCACGCACAACCAGAAAAGTTTTCGACCGAACAGCAAAACCACAATCCCGATCAGGGCGCCAACAACGGGAACAGTGAACTGCGTCGAGTAAGTTTGAACGGCCATTGGTGTAGAGGCGTGTGTGCCAAACGCCGTTCTATTTGATCTCGGTGCTTGACACAAGCACCGCTACACCCGCTGCAATGGCCCGTACTTACAAAGCAGCAGCTTAATCGGGCTGGTGGGATTTGAACCCCACGGCCTGTCGCCGCGGCGACCGCTCTATCGCACCTTTATCTTGTCCGACATCAGTAATTTCATCGGGCTGGTGGGATTTGAACCCACGGCCTCCTGGTCCCGAACCAGGCGCTCTACCAAGCTGAGCCACAGCCCGAATGAATGAATGAAGGCGCGCAGCTTACGCCCGCGCCTTCCTACTTCGCGTATTTTGCAGCAGATGGCAAGAAACTCCAAGAAGTGCTGGCTTCCAGCCCCGAATGCTTTCGGCGCTTCCAAGCCATCTTTTCTTGAGCTGGGTCGGTCAGTGGTGCCGGGAATAGTTTCTGCCAGAACAGCGGTGAAAATCCGCCGATTACGGCCGGATCGGAGTACGTTATGCTGTTGCTCACAAAATCCGGTAGCTCGAAAGCTTTAAGGGTTGACAACAACGAGCTTCGCCAGCAAGGTCAACACTCCTTTTTACCATGCTCGCACCGCAACTTGCCTCATCCGGTCTCACAAACGGTGTGCCGGTCATTCTTCAATTCCCGACGGAAGCATCCCGCGCCGTCCGATCCTTGCGCCATATGACGACTCAACTTCTTACTGAAGCAGCCCAGGTGATCCCGAATCAGCAACTTCTAAT
>DATBDI010000335.1:0-12795 GCA_036270025.1 Candidatus Udaeobacter sp.
CACCGCGTTTCGGTAAAGATCGTCCCCATTGAAGTCACGAAGCTGGAGAAACAATTAAAGTTTCCGCGGCTGGTTGTTTACTTCAGCGAATCAGCTGCGCGCCTGGAAGATTTAAAGAAACCGTCGCTCACGGGCGTTCGCTTCGAACCGCATTTGAACGGCACGTGGCGCTGGATCCAGTCCGACATTCTGATATTCGAACCGACTGAAGACTGGCCGGCAGATCAGAAATTCAGAGTCCTTTTCGAGAAGAGCTTTTTCCCGCGGCACGTGCTGATGGAGCGTCTCGTCTACGAAACACGGACCCCACCATTTTCGGTCGCCATCAAAGACCTTGAAATTTACCAGGATCCGACGAATCCAACGCGCCGTGAAATTAGCGCGACTCTGGAGCTGACTCATGCCGTTGACCCGGGCGAGCTGGATCGCCACCTCCAGCTGGGAATGCTCGGCGGCTCGAACATTTTTCCGCCAAACGATCCCGCGCCGCATTTCACAATCACTAACGGTCTGCACCGGCGCCTGGCGTACGTGCACAGCTCGCAAATCGCGCTGCCAGAGCGCGAGGATTTTCTCAAGTTGAGCATCACCAAAGGGGTGCGCACTGCGCAAGGCGGCGCGCAGACACGCGATGCAGTCGAACAAAAGCTGCGCATCCCGTCCGCGGCGTCGATGTTTAAGATCGATTCCATTAAAACAACGATCGCGTGGAACAAAAACGGTGAGCCGGAGCAGTTCATCGTTCTGGCGACCACTGCCGACATCAGCACACGTGAACTGGCAAAAGCGCTGCAAGTTCGGCTGCTGCCCAAGCGCAAACCAGAGCTGGAAAAAACTGCGGAGATCGAGACTCAAGCAGATGCCGACGAAACGTCTAACGATTCCGCCGGTTCGACCGAAGACACGGATTCTGATGATGATGAGTCAGTCGGATCTCAGGTTAAGGAAACGGAGCTTTGGAAAAGCGCGACCGATGTTCCCGACGATGTCCTGGATGCCGCGCGTCCAGTTTCATTTACGCTGATCGAATCTCAAAAGCCGCTGGAACGACAACACGCCTTTCGAGTGCGCGTTGAAACGAATGGTGAGTTGTACGTGCGCGTGAACAAAGGCGTGCGCGCATTTGGCGGGTTCCTTCTGAGTGAAGATTACAACGCCGTGGTCGGCGTTCCGTCGCTGCCGCGCGAGGTGGAGGTCGAGGGCCAGGGCGGACTGCTGGCGCTTAACGGAGAACGGAAATTATCGGTCCGTTCCCGCGGACTCGGCACGATCGAATACGAAATTGCACGCGTTGCCACGACGCAGATCAATCACCTCGTCAGCCAGACCGAGGGAAACTTCCAAGACCCCAGATTCGAAGCGTCGGCACTGTTTAACGAGGAAAACATTTCGCGAATTGCGCTCGAGCACCAGGCGATCGCGCTCGAGAACCAGTGGAAAGCCAACTATTCGGCCTTCGATTTCTCTGACCATTTACGCAAGCCGGCGGACGGCGGCAGTGAGCGCGGCCTGTTTTTCCTCACTGCCCGCGGATGGGACCCGGTTAACAAGAAACCAATCAAGTCCGTCAAAGACTCGCGGTTCATTCTCGTCACGGACATCGGAATTGTGACGAAGAAAAATGCCGACGGCACTCACGACGTCTTTCTGATGTCGATCAAACAAGGAACGCCAATCGCGAATGTGGCCGTCGATCTTTTGGGCAAAAACGGCATTCCCATTCAAAGCGCCGTGACCGACGCAGACGGCCATTGCGCATTCGCGCCTGTCGACAAATCGACGCGCGAAAAAACGCCAGTGGCCTTCGTCGCTCGTAACGGTGATGACATATCGTTCATCCCCTACTCTCGCGAAGACCGGCAGCTGAACTTTTCGCGCTTCGACATCGACGGCGTCGACAACGTTCTTCCAGAAAACCTGGACGCGTTCGTGTTTACCGAGCGCGGCGTCTACCGGCCGAGCGACGACATCCACATAGGCATCGTGGTGAAACAACGAAATTGGAATGGCCAGATCGAAGGACTCCCGATCGAGACTGAAGTCATCGATGCGCGCGACCACCCGGTCCAAACCAGGAAGATCAATGTGCCAGCGACCGGATTTTCCGAACTTACCTATCAAACTGCAAATGAATCACCTACAGGTCTTTTTACGTTCAATGTTTATCTCGTCAAGAACAGCAAACGCTCGACACTGCTTGGTTCGACAACTGCAAATGTAAAGGAATTTTTGCCGGACCGAATGAAGATCGAAACGCGGCTGTCGCAAAATGCCCCCCGCGGCTGGGTTCAGCCAAAGGAAACGCGTGCCTCGGTCGGTCTCGCAAATCTCTATGGAACACCCGCCAGCGACCGCAAAATCACCGCTCATCTTGAGCTTACGCCGAGCGCATTCTCTTTCTCCGAGTTTCCGGACTACGTCTTCTTCGATCCGCTGTTCGACGAAAAGAAAGAGCGACGCGGACAAACTGTTGAGCTTGGCGAGACCAAAACCGACACCGCCGGGCAAACGGAATTCGATTTGCAGCTTGAGCGCTTTGCCGACGCGACTTACGCGATGCGTTTCATTGCCGAAGGCTTTGAAGCGGAAGGCGGCCGCAGCGTCATCGGCACGGTAAACGCGCTCGTGTCAGCTTTGCCGTACGTGATCGGCTATAAAGCCGACGGCGATTTGCATTACATCGAAATGAACAAACCCCGCGCGGTCGACCTGGTCGCCATCGATCCGCAGCTCAACCGCATCGCGCTCGCCAACGTGACTGCGAACCTGATCGCGCAGCAGCACGTCTCGGTCCTGACAAAGCAGGAAAGCGGCAACTTTGC
Organism: Candidatus Udaeobacter sp.; assembly: GCA_036270025.1. Taxonomy (GTDB): domain Bacteria; phylum Verrucomicrobiota; class Verrucomicrobiia; order Chthoniobacterales; family UBA10450; genus Udaeobacter. The sequence continues at coordinate 2,823 of DATBDI010000335.1, forward strand.
CTATGAATCAGTTTTGAAAGAACACCTGGCGAAATCGGAAAACATATCGGTTTCTGCAAACGGCCTTCGCTACACGCTTCCGACCAACGAGCCAGGCACCTACGTTTTCGAATTGCGGGATGATCAGGACCGCCGTTTGGCCAAGCTGCAGTTTTGCGTCGTTGGACGCGGCGCTGCGTCCGGGTCATTGGAAAAGAATGCCGAGCTTCAGGTAAAGCTCGATCGCGCGCAGTATAACAGCGGCGACGACATCGCAATTAGCATTACCGCGCCGTACGCGGGTAACGGTTTAATCACGATCGAGCGCGACCACGTTTACGCTCATCAATGGTTTCGAGCCGACTCAGCCAGCAGCGTCCAGCACATTCGTGTTCCGGACGATTTTGAAGGCAGCGGCTACGTTAACGTCGCGTTCGTTCGCGCGCTGGATTCGAAGGAAATCTTCGCCAGCCCACTGAGTTACGGCGTCGTGCCGTTTACCGCGAACAAAGAAAAGCGCCGTCTCAAGATTGAGGTCGATGCATTGGCGACTTCGAAGCCGGGCGAACCGTTGCACATCAATTACAAAACGGACCGCCCCAGCAAGATCGTCGTTTTCGCAGTCGACGAAGGAATTCTTCAAGTCACCGATTATAAAACACCGGACCCGCTCGCGTTTTACTTCCGTAAATGCATGTTGCGCGTGGACACTGCGCAGATCGTCGATCTGATCATTCCCGAATTCTCGCTACTCCGCTCAGTGTCAGCATTCGGTGGCGGCGGCGATATTCAACGATTGAATCCCTTCAAGCGTGTTACGGAAAAACCGGTAGTCTTTTGGTCCGGCATCATCGATGCCGACAAGACGAGGCGTGAAGTTGTCTATGACGTGCCCGATTACTTTGATGGCACGTTGAAGATCATGGCGGTTGCGATTGCGACCGACGCCGTCGGATCTACGGAGCGCGAGGCGCTGATTCGCGGGCCGTTTGTAATAACGCCAAGCGTGCCGGTGCTTGCTGCACCTGGCGACGAATTCGAAGCCGGAGTGACTGTTGCGAATAACGTCGACGGATCGGGAGCGAATGCCGAGATCGAACTGCGCGCCCAGGCCAACGAGCGATTGTCGGTTTTGGGGAATGCAGCGCAAACGTTGCGCGTGGCGGAGGGGCGCGAACAGACTGCAATCTTCAAACTCCGCGCGATTGGCAAACTCGGTTCAGGGGAAATCACGTTTGTCGCACGCGCAAATGGCCAACAAACAAAACGACGCGCAACGCTGAGCGTCCGGCCACCAACTCCATACATAACTGAAGTTCACAGCGGCAGTTTCAAAGACAAAGTCACCGTCGCGCTTGCTCGCGACATGCATCCGGAGTTCCGCAAGCTCGATGCTACCGTTTCAGCATTGCCGCTGGGTCTCGCCCGCGGACTTGATGCTTATCTGAAGGATTTCCCGTTCGGTTGCAGCGAACAAATTACCAGCGGTGCGTTTTGCCGATTGATGTTGGCCGACGAATCCGACTTCGGCTTAAGCCGCGCGGAGATCAACAAGCAACTCGAACGCACGTTCGGTATTCTGGCGCGCCGGCAAAACGACCAGGGCGCGTTCGGCTATTGGGCACCGGAAACGGGCGATTCAATCAGTTTCGTCTCCGCTTACGTGATGGATTTTCTGGGTGAAGCGAAGGCGAGTGGATTTGCTCCGCCTCCAGAAATGTTCACGAGCGGTCTGCGCGGTTTGCAAAAAATGGTTACCCGCGAACCAGGCAGTTTCGCGGAGGCGCGAACCGTTGCCTACGCGATCTACATCCTCACACGCGAAGGCGTCATCACTACAAACTACATCCTTAATCTCCGCGACTGGCTCGATAAGAACGAGAAAGATCAATGGCAGAATGATATCACCGGAATTTATCTCGCTGGCGCGCTTCACCTCCTGCACAAAGACGCCGACGCTGAGCGGCTGATCGGCGAATACAAGATGGATCGCCGAACCACGCGTGAGTGCGACGATTTCTTTCAGCCGCTTGGAACCGATTCACAATATCTCGCCGTGCTCGCGCGCGAGTTCCCGGCGCGGCTTCGCAAGATTTCAGCGGAGGAATTCGAGAATATTCTGAAGCCGATCGGTGACGGCTCTTTCAACACGCTTTCCTCGGCCTACGCGGTCCGCGCGCTAAAAGCGTACTCGCACGCAGTCGCGCAAAACCCCCCAGAGCTCTCAATCAGCGAAGTGCGCAAAGATAAAGCTGAGACTCGACTCACGAGCGGAGTTAAGCCATTACTGCGTTCGGAATTGTCCGGCAATGCAAACGCGGTGCGGTTCGCGAGTAACCGTAAGCTCACCGGACCGGGCGCGTTTTTCCAAGTCGTTGAAGCTGGCTTCGACCGACACGCGCCAGTTGAGTCGCTGGCGAATGGTCTCGAAATTTATCGCGAGCTGCTCGGCAAAAGTAATGAAGCCGTCACGCGTACGCATTTGGGCGAGCCAATTCACGTGCGTTTGCACGTCCGCAGTTTGCAACGGCAACCGATTACCAACGTCGCTGTTGTCGATCTCTTGCCCGGCGGATTTGAGGTTATCGATTCTTCAGCTCGCACAGGCGTGAGCGCCATACAGGGCGTCGAGTACGTCGACGTTCGGGAAGATCGCGCGGTCTTCTTTGTTACGGCGCCGACAAATGCGCTTGAGATCGATTACCAGATCAAATCGTGCAATCGCGGCGAGTTCACCGTGCCGCCCGTGTTCGCGCAATCGATGTACGATCGCAACGTCAAAGGCCGCGGGCTTGGCGGAAAAATCACCGTCACCGAATAGGCCGTTGCCGCAGAAAAAATGAAAACGCGCGTCATCCCGATCCCGCATTCGCGGCAGAGGGACCTCTCAAAAGGTGGTGGATCACGCAAGTTACGTAGTGTTATCCGCGCTTCGTGGGTGAGGTCCCTCGCTCTGCTCGGGATGACCGCGTGGTTTGTTTGGTGGTTCCTGCCGAAGCCGCCGCTGCTCGAGGGCATTTCCTTTTCGCAATGCGTGCATGACCGCAATGGCAAATTGCTGCGTATCACGCTCAGCGCGGATCAAAAATTCCGAATCTGGACGCCGCTCGAGCAGATTTCGCCGGACCTGATTGATGCGACATTGCGCTACGAAGACAAATACTACGCGCATCACCCAGGAGTGAATCCGATCGCTCTTGCCCGCTGCGCATTGGATCTCGTGCGTTTCCGTCACGTAATCGCCGGTGGATCAACCATCACGATGCAACTGGCCCGGCTCCGCTTTCACCTCCACACGCGAACCATTTCCGGGAAGCTCGAGCAGATCGTGCGCGCGCTTGAGTTGGAGCGGCATTATTCGAAGAACCAGATTCTTGAAGCGTATCTCAATCTGGCGCCGTATGGGCGCAACATCGAAGGCGTCGGCGGCGCCAGTCAAATTTATTTCAACAAACCGGCTTCGAGATTAACACGGCCCGAAGCCGTTGCGCTCAGCGTCATCCCGCAAAAGCCGAACAGCCGCGCGTTATTTGCCGATCGCGATAATGATTCAGTCAACGCCGCGCAGTCCAATTGGTACGACAGAACCAAGGAACGACGGCCTCTCGGCCATCGCCGTTTTGATTCGACGGCTCGGAAGCCGTCGCACCTTGAATTTTCGATGTGCGACTTTCGCCCGCGAATGCAAGCGGAACGCAAGTTTCTTGCGCCTCATTTTGTTCAGCAGATGCTCGAAACCGCATGTGGGCGCGACCAAAGCATCACCACACTCGATTTAGAAAAGCAGCAGGCGATTGAGCGAAGGATCGCTGATTACGTTGCGGCCAATCGCAATCGCGGCATCGAAAACGCCGCGGTGCTTCTGATTGATACGCGGACGATGGATGTACTCGCCCAGGTTGGGTCAGCGGATTTCCATAAGACAGAAATTAATGGTCAAGTGGACGGAACGCGCAGTCCGCGCTCACCGGGTTCGACCTTGAAGCCATTTGTTTACGCACTGGCGCTGGAGCAGGGACTGATTCATCCGTTATCGATTCTCGCAGACGCGCCGCGCAGCTTTGGCGAATACAATCCGGAAAATTTTGATCGCGAATTTCTGGGACCGATCCGCGCGTGCGATGCTCTTGCGCGCAGCCGCAATGTGCCGGCGGTTGAAATCGCGTCGCATCTGGCCCATCCAACGCTGTACCACTTCTTGAAGACTGCTGAGGTCCCTTTGCCGAAGCCCGAATCCTTTTACGGACTCGCGCTTCCACTGGGTGGCGCAGAAGTTTCGCTGCAGGATTTGGTTCGGCTTTATTCCGCGCTCGCGAACGATGGTGAACTGCGTCTCCTGCGGCGTAGTACGAACGATCCGATTGCGAAAGGCAGGCGCATCCTTTCACCAGAAGCGGCGTTTCTCACACTCGAAATGCTCGGCAACGTGCCGCGGCCGGAAATGAATTGCGCCGATGGCGCCCACAGCGCACCGGTTTATTGGAAAACGGGAACCTCGCACGGCTTTCGCGATGCGTGGTCGATCGCGGTGTTCGATCATTACGTGCTTGGCGTTTGGATTGGAAATTTTGATGGACGCGCAAATCCGGCATTTATCGGCCGCACAGCTGCAGCGCCATTGTTGTTTCAAATCATAGATACGTTGCGCGCGACCTGGCCGGAGCGCACCGTGTCACACGAACCACCAGCGGGCGCAAATTTGAAACGGGTGGAATTTTGTGCCCTGTCCGGTGATTTGCCGAATGCGTTTTGCACTCAGCGCGTGGCAGGTTGGTTCATTCCAGGCGTGTCGCCGATCAAGACCTGTGATGTGCATCGGGAAGTGTTGGTCGACGTCGCGAGCGGCTTGCGTGTTGCGATGGACGACGGGACACATCCGGTGAAGCGCGAAGTTTACGAATTCTGGCCCACAGAGTTTCTTACGATCTTCGACCAGGCGGGCATTCCGCGCCGAGTGCCACCGCCTTTTTTACCGAATAACGGGAGCGAGTTAGTGAGTCGCACCGGACAGAAACCATTGATCGTTTCCCCGAGCGCGAAAGAAATTCTTCTCGCTTCGGCGAAGACGGTCCCGCTACGCGCAAAGACCGAGAGCGATGTGCGAGAAATTTTTTGGTTTGCTGGCAAGCAATTCGTCGGGAAAGCCACACCGAATGAAGTTTTGGAGTGGAACGCAGCTGCGGGAGACTACGAAATTACCGCCCTGGACGATCACGGCCGCGCTGGTTCGTGTTCGGTTACTGTGCGCTAAGCACTTAGGCGACCTTGCATAACGACGCGTCAGGCAGAAGGCTGCTGCCGCTCACGAAAAAATGTGCGTGGCGAAAAGTCGCGATTCGATAAAGCAAAATGGGCAGCAGCCTATGGCCAAGCTTTGCCGGCAAGTTGCCCAGTGCTCCCAAGCACGTTGCGGTCAGCGCCGCGTAAGATCTGGCGCATTAACTCAATCGTTGCATCGGTAGTAAAGTATGCGCCGTGGATATCGGTGCCGCTGACAGTGGCCGGAAAGAAACCAGAGCAATCGACATCCCACACGTTGTCCGTTTTCGGCGGCTGAGTTACGAGGGGCGGGCGATTCGCGAGACCAGCACGACCGAGCCGACGGGTGCCGAAATGTTTGAGACCGGCCGATGCACCGAGCACTTCATCACGTCCGCTGTAGAGCGCAGTGATACGATAAGTGAGATTTACGACGGCTGAGCCGTCATTGTTATCGGGTGCACCAGCATCGAACAAATCGTTATCTACATCTGCCGCTACCATGAGGAGCTGATTGATCAGACTCACCAGCAGCGGTTGATTTTTGCGTGTCCACGCAGCGGCCATCGCCTTCTGCACAACGTAATTTCCCATGCTGTGGGCGATCAGGGAAACCTTCGCTTTGCAGGACTTGTTGGGATCACCATGCGAAGCAATTGCGGCTGCTTCCTGCTTGATCAGCCAATCAAAAAGTGTCGCGAGAATGTCCGTTAAATCTTGTGCGCATTCCCGAGCGCGGGCGCGGTCGGGTTCGTAGCCGAGGATGTTTCCCCAGGACGGCCAATCGTAGAGAATGCAAAGGCCTAAACTATTCGGTCCATCAAACAATCGGGCGCAAAGTGATTCATAAAAACTCGCCGAATGATCAAAGCTGACGTTGTAGCCGTGTACCAAAATGGTGACGTGAGATTGATCCAGGTTGTCCCCAGGCGGAAGAGCGGGAAATTCGTCGGCCGCCGCTTTGAGAAGAGTTTGAAACTGATTTGCCGTCACGTTCTTCCAGTTGCTGATCTGGTTAAGCGGTCCGTTATCAGTCACCCAGTACGTTAGTCCGCGTGTGTTTGGTGCAGTGCCGGTCCCGCCTCGGTTGCGATCATTAATCATCCAATATTTTGGCATTTCGCTCTCTCTGTGAAGTTTAGTTTACCAGCATTTGAATTACGTGTTCGGAAACTCGCGGCGAATGGTGGCAACAACATCGCCGAAAGCCTCTTTGATGTTCGTGAATCTGATTTCCTCAATTCCATGAACGTTTCAAGGGAAATTCGGCTTTGAACGAGCAATCATCCTTTTGGAAAGTGGCGTGACCGAGTTGTTCAACAACCCAGCCTCAGGTACTACATTTAGTCGAGGATGTAGCTTCCCGGTCACTGTTTCATCCTCTCCGGTCATTACGAGGAACGCGATGGGTGCTTTGTCTAGCAAGGTTTTAAGTATATCTCGGATTGTGGAACCAGCCCGCCCTCCAATTTCATTGTTTCAACTTTGAAGCCTGCTTGTCTTGAAGATGATCTCTCAGCTCCATGGCGATCGCAGCGAAAACCTCCGACTGCACAAATTCCGAAATGGACGTCGTCAAGATTCTTTAAGATTTTATCATTTTCTCTTGACCTAGTATTTTTTCTGGCCGTATAAGTGGGGTTCCTCCGGAGCAGCCTATGGCTGACGATTCAGACGATCAAAGCTCAGGTCAAGATACGGAGGGCTCCGGTCAAGTTTGGTGGTCGGATGATCTCCGTCTCAGCGGCAGGAAGTACATCCCGTGAAATGTTATTAACGTTCCTTTATTCCACACATACAACAAATAACCAAGGATCTTAGCAATGAGCAATTCAGATACTAAAACCGACGATTCAAAACTAGTTACTACTGACACAGTTTATGTTAGCCCGGACGGTGGCACCACTGACGAAGCATTTCCGAAACCAAACGTCGAATACGACTTTTGTGTTGATGTGGCCAATGCCGGAGAACTTCCGAGCGGATCTTTTTTTGTCCGCTTCAATTTGAGTGGCGACCAGGATCCGCCGCTCGATCTCGATTTTGAGCAGGACGCCGGGTTGGACGCGGGAGCCACCGTCAAAGCAGTCGTTCACTTTGGAACGTTTCCCAACCAGTTCGCCTCGTATCATCTGGAAGCCTGCATTTATTCCAGTTCGGCGCCCGAGCAGCCGATCAATTGTGCGGGTTCGTTTGATATCACCGTTAATACGGAGTCGACGAGCGATTCTGGCGCGAGTGACTCGACGGGTGACACCCAGGATTCAACAACCGAAGAGTCACAATGAATAACAAGGCCAAAAACCCTCTCAACCCCTTCGCATTAGCGCGCTGAGAGAATCCTAGTGTGTGGCTGTAAAGGTCAAAGGAAACGGAGCGATCACCCTAAGCAGCGATAACGCAGAAAGAAAATTGGAATGAAACACGAGAATCAATAGGTAGCTAACTCAAAAGGAGTAAGAACTATGGCAGACGACCAAGAAGACCAACAAACTATCGACGACACAAGTGCTGCGGTAGTCAACGTTACCGACCAATTGGCCAACGACCCAGGAATGCCAACGAACGCGACGGATGAGAATCCCTCCGTTCCCGAATCTGCCAGGTACGAGCCGGGGCTGATCGAGGTTCAACTTAATGACCCGGTGATTCCAACGATCAGCGGCCTTACGCTCGACTCGTCGAGTGCCGATATGGGGGCCTTTAATCAGGCGCTGGAGGAGCTACAAGCTCAAGAAGTGATCTATACCTTCCGCAACGCTGAGGCCGACACGGCAGCGACTGAAGATCTTGGGGGACTGCCGGATCTAAGGAATTTCCTCACAATCCGGGTCGCCGATGACGCGGACGTCCTGGCGGGAGCGAACCGGCTCCGTCAGGTTGCCGAGGTCACGATGGCGATGCCGATCCCCCTCTCCGCACCTCCGGCCGCCGCTCCTCCGCCACCCATGGTCGGCGATCCCCTTACAGGCACCTCCGATCAGCTTGTAACGGACCCAAAGACCGGCCTCGATAATCAGTGGTACATCTTTCGCTGCAAGCTCGATCAGGCGTGGCTGCAGAATGACGGCACCGGTGTAATCATCGTCGATATCGACTGGGGCTTCAGTACCACTCACCAGGATCTCCGTCAAAACATCGATTCCGCTCACACCTATAACGCCTACGACGGATCGGCCAACGTGAGTCAGGGAGCCGTGATCTATCACGGAACGGCCGTTACGGGGTTGGCCGCCGCGACCATGAACAACGTGGGAATGTGCGGCGCAGCTGTGAATGCTACTACATGGCCGGTCCAAGCGAACACCGGCGGAACTGCCCTCCCCGGCAACGCCTGGGCAAACGCGATCGAGTGGGCGAGCACACAGAAAACGGATGGCCAGCGGATGGTGATCATCGTGGAAGACCAGACCGGGAACTTTGGAAACATCGAGCAGGTAGTTTCGGTCAACGCCGCTATCAAGCGTGCCATCGCCCGAAACGTGATCGTCGTGGTCCCCGCGGGAAATGGCAACCGCGACGTGACCATAGCCGATGATGGGGTTACGCCGATTCCGCCGACCGGTTCGATCCTCGTTGGGGCAACCACCTATGATCCGTCGCGAAATCCTCGCTGGCAATGGAGCAACTATGGCTGGCCGATGACGGTTTCCGCGCCGGGCGACAAGCTTCACGACCTCACTTGTGCTCCGACCAACGATTCAGCTTACACGAATACATTCGGCGGCACCTCAGGCGCGGCGCCAAAAGTCGCGGGGACGGTGGCGCTGATGCTGGGCGTAAACCCCAAATTGACGCACCAGCAAGTTCGAGACATTCTCTTCTTGGGCCCTGACGTTGTCGATACCGACGTCTCAAAACCGGTCGGCAGCTTCCTGAACGCAAAGTACGCCGTCGACGAAGCCGCTCGCATGGCAGCGACACCGTAGGTAGCAGAGAGGGCAAGATCGTGTGCGAGGAATTTCTGCCGCTGACGGGAGCAGAAGGCTGAGAGTTAACAATCAAATTGCCCGGTCCAACCTTGACAAGGGGCTTACCCATTGCTTTGGGATCGCTTTTGGCTAGCCACGCGAACTGGGGTCCCACAACGGGTTTTCCGGAACTTTCCCTTGACACGCCCTCCCCTGATCGGCTACTTATTTGTTCCTCCGGTTGTGGCAACTGACAACAGGTGCTTATGCCAACTACGTTCTCTTCCGCTGCGGCGTTCCAGCTAGCTGCCACGCGAGTGGCCCAACCAACTTTCACGGCAGTAGCTGCCAAGCGGGTCGAGCCAGTTGTTGAAACGGCGGTCATAGCCCAGCCAGTCAAAGCCAAAGAAGCGAGTGTACCAGTGGCTGGCACCGCATTTACGACGCCCATACAGAACATTCGCTTCATCGATCCGGCTTTCGCCCAGAACATCATCAATCTGCGGACACCGACGGAGGGAGTGCCACGCGGTCAGATCAACGTCCCTGTATCTCCTTCAGAAAATGTCACTGACGAACTGATTTTTGAGGGGCCCTCAGATCCGTCACTAAAGTTCTTCATTCCGCGCTATCGCTTAACAGAGCAGGTGGTTTCGGGCCAGCAACGCTATCAGGTAGCACTTCAGCAAAGCGGAGAGGAGTGGACCCTAACCGTTCATCTGCAGAGATACCGCGCTCCCGCTATTGGCGCAGTTGCTCCTGAAGCCACTGAAATGGACCACCGCATCGCCGTGTTCCTAAAGCATAACCAACTCGCTGGCGGC
>DATBDI010000336.1:0-12382 GCA_036270025.1 Candidatus Udaeobacter sp.
AGACCTGTCTCAAGCAGACAGGCAGTGCAAAGGCCTTCCGCTACCTCGGCCCCGATTTCCGCGCCGCATTTTGGGCAAACTCTGGATACGGACTTCACGAATTCGCATTAATTGATGGCGGTCGAAATCTCATCACAGTCCGTATAATTTCTACATTTACGAGCGCAACACAGCAATGAGATGACGCAACTCATCTTCAAACTCGCTGGGATCGGCAACTGTGTGGCCAATCTCTTCCCGCAACAAAAGTTGGTACCGATGGCGAAACCGGTGGAAAGCTTGTCTGAGCGCGTTGTCGGTCATCCCCAGTCTTGCCGCGATTTCGGCACGGGGCATCGCTTCCGGTTCGTCGGGCAATAACTGTTTCAGCGATTCAAAGAGAAGGGCATTGCCAGTGGCGCGGTATTCCTCTTTCAAGCGTTTCAGGACTTGCTCAATTAACGTCACAGCCCATCGGCGCTCATACAGCAGATCAGCGGGAAGGGAATCAGCAACCCCGCCGAACGCTGAATCGGCTCGCTCAGTTGCAAGCAGTTCCTCCAAGGGAATCAGCGTATGGCCATGGCCGCGTTTGATCGTCATGGCCCGGCGTCGTTCATCTCCCATAAAATGCTTGAAGGACGTCAGGAGGTATGAACGCAGACGTCCTTTTTCTTGGCGAACACTGTCCAGGTCCCGACGTGTAAGCAGCAATTCGAAGAAACCTTGAGTTAAATCCCGCGCTTCGTCGCGGTCGCAACCCCACCGGCGCGCAAAAGCGTACAGTGGTCGCCAATAAATCCGGCAAAGCTCTTCAAGCGCTGCTTCGGCTGCCGGCGATTCACCTTGCGCGCTTACGACCAGGCTCCAGTGAGTCGTCGCGAAAGCGGCCGCTTCAGTTTGCATATTAGCCATGGGAGTAGTTTGCCGTGGTGAACTCAGCTCGCAGTTAACTCACGAGCATACAAAAAGCTTTTGCGCCTGGCGATGCCATCAATCTGTTTTACATCCAATCGACTTGCCGAAAACGGTAACACATCTGTTACCAATCTTCGCTGAGTCGGACTAGGGCGTACCAGGCCGGGGTTCAGCCGGGTTATTTTCCTTCGTGGTGAATGAGCGCAGGGGCGGGCCGTCGTAGCCGTGATTGACGGGATCAATCCGGCGCATCGGTTTCTCCCGGGTTTGCTCTTCGATCGTGTGCGCGATGAGGCCCGGCGTGCGTGCGATCATAAAAACGCCGTTAAACGCGGCGGGGTTCATTCCGAGATCTGCAAGGATCGCGCCTATAGCGCCGTCGACGTTGATGGGCAGCGATTTTTTCGCGCCGGCGAATGCCTTCTCAACGGCGCGCGCCGCTTGCATGTGCACACCGTCCACGCCTGCTTCGCGCGCTAGCTCAAATAATCGCGCCGTGCGCGGGTCCTTCGTGTGCAGCCGATGTCCAAAACCAGGCATTCGTTCGCCTGCTTCGCTCATAGCTGCGATTGTTCGCGCAGCTGCTTCGTCCATCGAGATGGATTCAGCCGCGGCGCGGTCAGCAATGGCTTTGAGCTTCCGTGCGCAATCTTCAATTGCGCCTCCGTGATGCCGATTGATGGACATAATACCCGCGGCGACAGCGGCGCTGAGGGTCGCGCCCGTGGATGCAACTGTGCGAGCGGCCAAGGCGCTCGGTGGCGTCGAACCGTGATCGATCGACGAGACCAGAATTGCGTCCATCAGCCACGCAATGGCCGCCGACGGAAGTTCGCCGGTCAAAATCAGATAAACCGCCGCACCGAAAGAAACGCGGCCCATCAACTCTGCAATGTCGTATCCGCGTACCGCGACGCGGTTCGGCGCTACGTGGGTGATCGCGGTATTCCACACGGCTTTCCGGTCGGCTTCGCTCATGAGACTTTCTCCGTTCGCATGCTGGAGAATTTCTACCACCGCATCCGGCAGTTCGCCAAAGGCGTCGACGACCGTCACACCGGCTTCGCGCAATGCTTTCACTTTGCCAGCGTGCGTGCCGCGACCTCCTTCGATAATTGCGCCGGCATGACTGAACCGCGTGCCTTCGCGGGCCGCCTTGCCGCCGATATAGGCGACTACCGGCTTGGTAATCTTTCGATCGCGGACGAGCTGCGCCAGTTCTTCTTCCTGTGAGGAACCGATTTCTCCGAAAATCACGATCGCTTCGGTGAGCGGATCAGCTTCGAACATTAGCGCCGCGTCTGGCAACCGAATTCCAATGACGGCATCGCCGCCGATGTGAACGATCGTCGAAAGCCGCACGCCCGCCTGGCCGAGATAGTAACCAGTGCTCGACGCCATGCCGCCGGACCGACTGATCACGCCGACTCCTTTTGGAACGCCAGGCTTGAACCATTGCCGCGCGCTCTCTGCGCGGCCGCCGATCATTCCGACGACGGCTTTACCCGGACTCAATGCACCCAGCGTATTCGGTCCCAAAAACGTCGCGCCATTTGCTTTTGCTGCCGCGGCGATTTCCATCGCGTCCCAGACAGGCACGCGATCGGGCACAAGAACCGCGAGTTTGATCCCCGCATTCAACGCGGCAATGGCCGCATCCTTCACACCGGCCGCCGGGACGAATACGACCGAGATATCGATTTCACCAAGCGCCCCGACCGCTTCTTGTGGTGTGTTGAAGACCGGCACACCGAGCACGTTCTGGCCGGCTTTGCCCGGCGTCACCCCGGCTACTACGTTTGTCCCGTATTCGCGCATAAGGCGTGTGCGCGCTCTGCCTTCACGCCCGGTGATGCCCTGCACAAGAACGCGCTTCTTGTCATCGATTAAAATCGCCATTTAACGATTGCCTCCGATTAGCTCGTCGAGCGCAGGAATGTTTAGTTCCAAATAGAAGCCTTCGATGCCGGCGAGGCGGCATTCAACGTCGCAGGCGAGCAGCTCGGAATCTTTCGCAGCGAACTCTTCACTCGGCACCGCTGCCGCGGGTACACCTTCGCGATCAATGATTAATCCACACGAGTGCTTTTCGACAGCGCCGCGAATGTGCGGCCACTGCGCTGTGTCGATCCAGACGCGGCCATTTTTAACCGGAAGCATGGTGGCCGATGGATCTCTGATGAATTTTGGGGTGCGCGCCAGGCGCGGTTTCCATTTGGTGCCGTCTGCTTCGGCCACCAATTCGGCGAAGCGCGTCGCGATGGTGGCCGGGGCGTCACTCTTCCGATAACCTTCAACTGGCGCACCAAGCAGCGCCGACATTCGGCTCAAAATATCAACTGCGCGGTCTTCGGTGTTGCCGCCGAGACGAATCACAGCGGGAATGTCCAGGTCGAGTTCCCAGAATGCTTTCGCCAGACCGTACGCAGACCAATATTGTTCCTGGCTCGCCACTCCGGAGCCCGAACCGAAATAACCGACCAGATCAGGCTGGGCCAAAATGATTCGCGCAGCGCGATACACTTTCGACGCCGATGGGTTGCCGCTTGTATCCGTAAAATTGGCGATCGTAAATCCGGCGTTCACAATTGCGTCCATCGACATCATGGAGCCGCCGCCGCCGGCGCCGTGAAATCCCACAAGCCCTTTCGATTCCCTGGGAGCGGTTGTTGCCAACTGCGCGAAATAAAATGTGCCGCGATGATCGCTTTGCTCGACGGTGTACGCGATCCGCTCCAGGGCGGTGGGGGGATGATCGAATTCGCGCGCAATTTCTATCCCGAGCTCCGGATGTCGAACGGCGGCGTAATCGTCAATGGTGATCCGGCAATCGGCGGCGACGAACTCCCCACTCTTGGTCAGCACCAGGGGATTAATCTCGAGGGAGCGCGCTTCCACGCAGCGCGCGGCGGCAAATAATTTGCAGATGGATTCGGCGAGTTGATTCGCATGCGCCGGTGACAGCCCGCACGAACTAACAGCGCCAGCAACGGGCGATTCCAGCGGCCCGCGTTTTACGTCACAATCAATCCGTCGCGTTGCTGCGGCGCGCTGTTCAATTCCTGTGCCGCCGCCCGCGCCGAAAATTATCACCGGCGCGCGAGCAGCGTCGTCGAGCGCGAAGGAAAGGAAAAACTCGCGGTCGATTTCGATTTTCTCCTCTACCAGGACGGCTTCGACTGGAAATTGTCCCACTTTCATCGACAACATCCGCGCTGCATGTGCGCGCGCATTGTCTGAATCTTTGGCAAAGCCGACTCCTCCGATGCCAGCGCGACCAGTCGTCCACGCTTGAATTTTGATTACAACTTCGCCGCCAAGTTCCCTGGCTGCCGCAACGACTTCGTCAATCCTCGATGCCGTGCGACCACGCGGGACCTTAAACCCATTCGCAGCGAGAATGGCTTTGCCCTGATATTCGTGAAGTCGCGCCATCGGCGTTGAGAGTAGCGAAATTTCCGGGGAGCGCACGCGTCCGGTCCCGCGCTTGCGGGAGCAAGCGCGTCCTCTGGATCGCGGACTTCATCCGCCGACAGCCTGGTAATGACCAAGCCCGCGCCTCCACATCGCCTTAGCGCATGCCCATGTGAGCAACAACCACCCAGCCTGGATTGCCAGCGCCTCGATGAGTTCGATCCCGTTTAGTCGACCCATGAAGATCGCGACCGGACAAAACAACTCATAATAAAACGGCAGCCACTTCATCACCGCTTGCACGGTGGCGGGCATGATATCGATGGGAAACATTTGTCCGCCCAGGAAATATTCGAACGAATAGACGATGAAAACGATCGTGGAGATTTCCAAAATCCAGAAGGCGAACATCGACAAGCTGTAAGTGATAAAGAATTGAATAAAACCAGCCATGATTATTGAAGCTGCGGTAAGCACATAAACCAGCGGATCGGCCGGTAGCACGATGTACTCCCGAAAGTAAACGAAGATCAGTGCGATCGGCGGCAGTGTGACAAGAGTGTAAACGAGTCGCCCACTCAAAAAGATGCTAAACCGATAAGCGAGGTAGCTCATCGGCTTCGTGAGAAGTGCATTGATCTGGCCTTCGCGAATGTCAGCGGCGATCTGCCATTCATCCTCGGTTGGCACGACGAGATTGCTCACCAAAATGGTCAGCAAATAGTAGTAAATCATCGAGCTGTAGTCGTAGCCGTGCAGACTGCCGCCGCGTTCCTTGAATATCGCTTCCCAAAGAAAGACCGTGCCCGCCAGAGGAATCAGAGCGAAGAGCGCGCGCAGGAAATAGTTCCAGCGATACACGAACGTGTTTTGCAATCCGATATTAAAGACGGAAAGATATTTTCCGATCCTGCTCCTGCTCGTGCTCATGCTCCTGATCGACCTCAAAAAGAATATCGATCATGAGCACGATTACGAGCACGACCAGGATTACCTGCCGCCGCTTTGCGTCAGCTCAACTGACTTGTGGTTTATTAACACCGGCCTTCAGGCCGGTGTGCTGCCGCGTAGATATGCTAAGCCGTTTCAACGGCTTTGGTTAACCACCCGATTCGTCAGAAGCTGTTGAAACAGCTCACGCTCGTGCGGTGCGCACCGTACCTGGCTGAAGCCAGGTGTCAATGACATTCAGATCAGACTGTTGGGAATTGTTTATCAATGCCATGTGGCGACTTCTGCGCTAGCGGGATTGCGAAATTGAAGAGTATCGATCGTGAGCACGATTACGAGCACGAGCAGGATCACCTGCCGAGGCTTTGCGTTAGCGCGACGGCGAGATTAATTGCCGCGATCATGCTGTCGGGTCGCGCGATGCCTTTGCCGGCAATTTCAAATGCTGTGCCGTGATCGGGGCTCGTTCGAGCAAAGGGAAGACCCAGCGTCACGTTCACACCCGTGTGAAACGCATGCAGCTTCAGCGGGATTAAACCCTGATCGTGATACATGCACAGGACCGCATCAAAATCGCCTTCAACCGCGCGGTGAAACACTGTGTCGGGAGAGAGCGGACCAACGATTGCCGATTCTCGATTCTCGATTCTCGATTGCAGTTCTTCTACGGCTGGCGCTATGATTTCCATTTCTTCCCGGCCAAGTTTGCCTGATTCGCCGGCATGCGGATTTAAGCCTGCGACGGCAATGCGCGGCGCCTTTATCGAACGCGAGTGAAGGAAATCCACGAGCAGAAGGCCGACGCGTATAATCTCCGCTTGCTTCAGCGCACCCGAGACTTCGCTGAGCGGAATGTGCGTTGTCACCAGTGCGACCGTCAACCTGCCGCCGGTCAGGCACATCGCAAAATTTTTGACGCCGCAGCGTTCGGCAAAAAACTCCGTTTGGCCTGGAAATTTGAAACCGGCTTCGTACATGCGCGCCTTATGAACCGGCGCGGTCACGATTGCATCGAGCTCGCCGCGTCGCGCGACCGTAACGGCTTCCTCGAGCGCAGCGGCCGCGGCACGCGCAGTTTCACTTGTCGATTCGCCCGGTTCGCAATTCGGCTGCCGCCCAATCACGACGTAGTCGACCGGATCAGGAATACGCCCAGACTTCAGCGCGAGATCAGTAATTTCGGGGCCGATCCCGGCGCAATCGCCCAACGTGATTGCTATGCGCGGTTTTCTACTGCTCCTGCTCATACTCATGCTCGTAATCGTAGTCCGAATTTACTATCGAGCACGGTACGATCACGAGCATGATTGAAACAAATGCCGAACGCCGACTGTTCGACGTCCGACGTTCAACGCAAGATCAGAACGTCTTGATGTAAGCCTTTGCGCGGAGGCTGGCGATCCAACGCTCCTGTATGCCTTGGGCTTCTTCCTGAAGCAATCTTTTCTCGATGTCTGACCGCATTTCGGCAAGCGAACGGGTCGTGCCGCCATGTTTATCTTCCACTTTGAGAATGTAGTAATTGCCGGCGTAATCGATGATGTTGCTGATCCTGCCTACCGGCATGTTGAACGCAAACTTTTCAAGCGGCGCGGCGAGGGTGTTGTGCTCGATCCAGCCCCAATCGCCGCCATTCTCGCGCGTGCTGTCCTCGGAATACAGCCGTGCTACGTCGGCGAACTCTCCGCCGCTGGCAAGTTTTCCGAGCACTTCCTCCGCCAGTTCCTTTTGCGTCGCGGCAGTCGCGGTGTCTTTTTGGCCGGCAATCATGATCATTCGCAACTTGATCTGCTCCTTCGAGGTGAACTCCTCCCGATGCTTCCTGTAGTAGTCCTCTACCTTCGTCGGCGAGATGATCGAGTTCGTCTTCACGTTGTGGCTGCGCATTGCACCCACGATCATCTTCTCCATTTCCTTTTGTTTGAACTCGCCCAAGGTGTAATTCTGCGCTTCGAGCGTCTTAATAAAAGTGTTGCGGTCGCCGCCAAAGCTTTCACGGATGATTTCATGCAGCCGCTGGTCCACGAAGTGATCCGGAATTTCGTAGCTTTCCTTTTTGAAGGCCTGGATGACAAGACGCCGGTCGATCAAATCTTTTACCGCCGCGTCGCGCAATTGCAGAAGCTTCTGTTCCAGCTCTTTTCCCGTGAATTGCTGCCGCAGGAGTCGTTCTCGCGGCGCGGCCAAAGAGCGCACTTGCGAGTAGGTAATGACTTCGCCGTTCACAACTGCGGCGATGCCGTCCACGACTTGTGCTTGCGGCTCCTGGGCATATGCCTCGCAGCAAATCGGCAACACGGTAAAACCGCAAACCCCCAGCAAAATGCCAGCAAATGGACGCATGATATCCCTCATAATTTCTTGATTAGTTCGACAATTTCCGCGAGCCGTTGCTCCATTTTCGGTGCAACTAAACGGGGGAATTTGCCCGCGACAAGTATAAAATCGCCGCGCCGGGTCAACATCAACTTTTGCTCGCGTACTTCAACCCGGTTCACCGCTGATTGTGCAGCGGCGAGTTTGATTTGGACCAAGGCAAACAAATTGTTAACCGCCCGAGGAAACGCGCCAAAACGATCACGCCAGTCGCGCTGCAAACGGTCCAGTTGCTCTGGGGAAGCAATTTCGGCGACATCGCGATACGCCCGGATGCGCAACGCCGGGTCGCTGATGTAGCTGACCGGAACGAACGCCGGAATTTTGTAGGGGAAGCTGTCAGCTTTCCCTGCAGGAATCGTTATCTCTGGAACGAACTCCGCTTCATTTGTCGCAACAAAGTCCAGTCGTAAGTCGACTTCCACCCGAAGTCTCGGTTTATCACCCTTAAGCTGCGCGACCGCCTGCTTCAACAGCTGGCAATACAAATCGAAGCCGACCGCCACGATATGGCCGCTTTGAGCGGTGCCGAGAATGCTGCCGGCGCCGCGAATTTCCAAGTCACGCATCGCAATGCGAAAGCCTGCGCCCAGCGAGCTATACTGTTTGATGGCGCTAATCCGTTTGCGCGCGGCGCCGATTGTCATCATTTCCCGCGGTAAAAGCAGATAGGCGTATGCTTTGTGCTCAGCGCGCCCCACGCGGCCACGTAATTGATATAAATCCGCGAGCCCGAATTGGTCTGCGCGATCGATTATAATCGTGTTTGCGTTCGGAATATCGAGACCGCTTTCGATGATCGTCGTGCAAACCAGCACATCGGTTTTCCCGGTGATGAACCGTGCCATCACCGATTCCAGTTCGTCGGCGTCCATCTGCCCGTGACCAATTTCAACTCTGGCCTGCGGGCAAAGCTCGACAATCCGATCTCGCACCCGCTCAATCGTCCTTACGCGGTTGTGCAAAAAAAATACCTGCCCCTGACGTTCCAATTCGCGGTCAATTGCCGCGCGAATGATCCGTTCGTCGTAAGCCGACACTACTGTTTCCACTGGCAGACGATTGAGCGGTGGCGTTTCGATCGTCGACATGTCTTTCACTCCGACGAGTGACAAGTAGAGCGTGCGCGGGATTGGTGTCGCCGAAAGCGTCAGGACATCGACCAGCTTGAAGAGCTCTTTGAATTTCTCCTTATGCAAAACACCGAAGCGTTGTTCCTCGTCAATCACGACCAGGCCAAGGTCTTTGAACACCAGGTCGCCTGAGATCAGCCGATGCGTGCCGATGACGATATCGACGCCGCCTTCGCGCAGGAGTTGCAGCACTTTCTTCTGTTCCGACTGTGAACGAAACCGGCTGAGCATTTCGATCCTCACCGGGTAATCGAGCATCCGTTGCCGGAATACTTCGAAATGTTGTTGAACTAACACCGTCGTCGGCGCCAGCACGGCGACTTGCTTTCCGTCCATCACCGCCTTGAACGCAGCGCGCACGGCGACTTCGGTTTTGCCAAAACCGACGTCACCACAAATCAGCCGGTCCAACGGCCGAGGACGCTCCATGTCGACCTTGGTGTCCACGATGGCTCGCATTTGATCCGGCGTTTCGCGGAAGGGAAACGAGCGCTCGAATTCCGCCTGCCATTTCGTGTCGGGACCAAACGCGTGACCGGCATGCATTTGTCGCTCCGCCTGAATTGTGAGCATTTTGCCGGCATAATCGAAGATCGACGCCGCGGCTTTTATTTTGGCCCGGGCCCATCTGCCGTCCCCGAGCGAACTGAGCGGCGGAGATTTCTTTCCCGCGCCTACGTAACGGGAGACCAAATAGGCTTGCTCAAGCGGAACGTAGAGCTTCGCTTCGTCCGCAAATTCGAGTGTGAGCACTTCGGAGTCGAGCAGTGGCGCTTTCTCTGGAGGGCGGAGCTCCAGCGACGCCGGGCTCGCAGGAGCTCGCCCCTCCGCAACCGGCAGTGTCAACAATCCGAGAAATCTCCCGATGCCGTGCTCCAGGTGCACGACCAGATCGCCTTCATTCAGTTCGCTGAAGTCGATTTGCGCGCGATGGCGTTCGGCGCGGCGCAGATGACGGCGTGCGTGGATCGCAGATCGTCCAAACAATTCAGCGGCAGAGAGGACGACCAGGTTTGCTGCTGGAAAGCAAAATCCGCGTGCCAGCGTCCCTTCAACAAATTCAACTCCCTCAATCGCGCCCGCCATGATCTCGCGAAAGCGCTCGATCTCGCCCTCGGTCTGAAAATAGATCAGGATTCTGGCCCTGGTTTCACGCCAGTGTTTTAGACGCTCGATAAACTGTTCTCGCTTCGCTTCAGCGAGGACGAGATCGCCGGCCCCAAACTCGCCGATGTCACAATCGTGAAACGCGCCCCTGAAATCTTCGGCCCCGGTCTCAATCCACCCTTCACTGATTTGAATGTGTCGAGGGGCGAGCTCCGGCTTGCCACGCCGTACCGCCGCGAAGGCGGGCGAATCCGGCGTCGCAGGAGCTCCGACCTCCATCTCCGGTTCAATGTCGATGACGAGATGATTGGGAGCGATGTAATCGCGAACGAAACCGCCCTGATCATCTACCAAGGAAGGGCGATCTCCAGATCGCCCCGGCGGCTCGGAAGCCGCCGCTCCTTGATCGACTAAGATGTCAACCGAGCGCAGATCACGTACTGATGTCTGGGTATCGATGTCGAACTCGCGCAGTGATTCGATTTGATCGCCGAAAAACTCCAGACGAAACGGCAGCGGCGCCTGCCATGAATAAAGATCGACGATGCCTCCGCGGACCGCGAACTGTCCGCGGGTGGTGACCTGGGCGACGCGCTCATAACCGTTGCTCACAAGTCGCTCAACAAGCTGTTCCATGTTGGAGATCGCGCCGCGCCGGAGCTGGGTGACAGCAGATTGTACCGTGCCGTGCTTCGGCGCCGGTTGGTCGAGACCCGCCCGCGTCGCTACGATGATGCGTGCGTCAGTTTCGCGATCCACTTGCATGAGCAGTTCAAGTCGTTCAGCGGCAATCTCTGGATCGGGCAGAACGTTTTCGACTGCGGCAAGCTCCGCTTCCGGCAGGAAAAGCGCGTCCGGTTCCCAGTTCAACATCGTCTCGTAAAAGGATTCTTGAGAATGCACGGTTTGGCAGACGACCCAGATTCTCGGCCCCGCAGCTTTGCTGCCCTTGCGCGCAAAGTGGCGACAGGCGCGTGCAATTGTGGCCGCCAGGAAGGGCTGCGCCGCCTCGATCACATGCGAAAACTTGACCGGCCATTGAGCCTTTCGAATCGCAGCGAGTTTACGCGCGATCGGCTCGCTGGCCGCGACAGTTTCCAGAAGTTTTCTACCGACCGAATTCTCCACCGTAGAGTTTACGCCAAATCCCGGCGGAGTTGTAGCCGCGTCTCTGCGAGACGCGCGGCGCGCGCGTTGCTTCAAACAAGCTTTACGCCGACCGGGATCACCGATCCCGGCTACAGTGCGCGACCGATGGCTGCGGCGACGGCGCGAAGGCGTGGAACGAGTTCGGCAAACATTTCCGGTGTGACCGCCTGGTTGCCGTCGCTCTTGGCGAGCTCGGGGAAATCGTGGACCTCGATCATGAGCGCATCTGCGCCCGCGGCGACTGCGGCCAGACACATTTGTGGCACAAATTCGCGGAGTCCGAGCGCGTGTGTCGGATCGACGATCACGGGTAAATGCGTTTTCGACCTTAAAATTGGCACAGCACTGAGATCGAGTGTGTAGCGAGCGGCCGTTTCGAACGTGCGGATGCCGCGTTCGCAGAGTATCACATTCGTGTTGCCCTCGTTCAGGATGTATTCGGCGCTCATCATCAGGTCGTAAATTGTGGCGCTGAATCCGCGCTTCAGGAGAACGGGCAGGCTGCTCCGGCCGACTTCTTTCAACAGCGAAAAATTATGCATGTTCCGCGTGCCGACCTGAAGGCAGTCCGCATATTTTTCTACCATCGAAAGATCGCGCGGGTCCATGACTTCAGTTACGACCGGCAATCCGGTCTTCGCGCGGGCTTCGGCCAGAAATCGAAGTCCGTCTTCGCGCAGCCCTTGAAAGCTGTACGGCGACGTGCGTGGCTTGAATGCGCCGCCGCGCAAAATTTTCGCGCCGGATTCTTTTACGATTGTTGCGATCGACTGAATGTGTTCCTGGCTTTCCACCGAACACGGGCCACAGATCAAAACGACGTCGTCGTGTTGACCCAGGTGCACGTTGCCGATCGCCACCGAGGAAGCGCCGCGTGAATCGAGCGCGGCGAGCTTATACGGCTTCAACACCGGGATGATCGCTTCGACGCCCGCCATCGCGGCGATCGCCTTTTCCCGAAGCAGCGTATCCGGTCCGATTACACCGATAATCACGCGCGACGCGCCGCGACTGATTTGCGCTTCCAAACCAAACTCGCGGATCCGCGTTACGATCCGCTGGAGCTGTTCCTCAGTGGCGTTGGGTTGCGTAATGACGATCATATTTCCAGCTGGATCATCAGAATGCCGTGGTCAGAAATTTTCTGCAAGCCCACATACCAGACCGCGAAAAACATCCTTATCAATGTGGAATGGAAATGACCGCGGAACGCTAGCTGGTCGCCTCTCTCTCCGAAAGAAAGAGGGTAGGGAGCCAGAATCTAATGCGTGATAGTCACCGGTGTCCCGACCGAGACGGATCTGAAGAAATTCTCGGCCATGAATTCCGGCATGCGAATACAGCCGTGTGACGCC
>DATBDI010000337.1:0-2812 GCA_036270025.1 Candidatus Udaeobacter sp.
AATGGCCGCCGGCCGATGTCGCTGAAGTAATCCTCGACCTGCCGGAAGACGAACAGGTGATCATCTTTCGCGTCCTTCCAGCAGCGCTCGCCGCGGACGTCTTCGAATATATCGGAGTCGAGGAACAGCAGAAATTGTTACACGCGATGGCACACGAGCAGGTCGGCGCCATCCTCAACGAGATGTCGCCGGACGATCGCACGGCGCTCCTGGAGGAATTGCCAAGCGCCGCCGCGCGCCAATTGATCCGCCTGCTTACGCCGGAAGAACGCCATGTGGCCACGGCGCTGCTCGGCTATCCGGAATACAGCGTTGGCCGTTTGATGACGCCGGATTTCATCGCGGCGAAGGAGGATTGGACGGTGCAACACGTGCTCGATTATATCCGCGAGTTCGGTCGCGACCGCGAGACGCTAAACTTCATTTACGTTGTCGATGACCGCGGCAAATTGATCGATGACGTGCGCATCCGCGAGTTCTTGCTCCGGCCCCTGACAGCAAAAGTGAGTGAGATTCGGGACGAAAGCTTCGTGGCGTTGAACGCGACTGATTCACAACAGGACGCACTGAACATCTTCCGCAGGTACGACCGCGCCGCCTTGCCGGTCGTAGATTCCGGCGGGGTGCTGGTCGGCATCGTCACCAGTGACGACATGCTCGACGTAGCCGAGGAAGAAGCGACCGAAGACATCCAGAAACTCGGCGGCATGGAAGCGTTGGACGAGCCGTACACAACCATCCCCTTTCTGCGGATGGTAAAGAAACGTGCAACCTGGCTCGTCATCCTGTTTCTCGGCGAAATGCTGACGGCAACCGCGATGCAGGGTTATAACAGCGAGATCGAGAAGGCGGCCATACTCGCGATGTTTCTACCCTTGATCATTTCCAGTGGCGGCAATTCCGGATCGCAGGCGACGACCCTGGTTATCCGCGCGATGGCTCTCGGGGAATTGCGTCTGGGGGATTGGTTTCGCGTTGTGCGCAAGGAATTACTGTCCGGATTGTCACTCGGCTTAATTCTTGGAACCATTGGTTTTTTTCGAATCAGCTTGTGGCAATACTTACACATTTTTGATTACGGAAAATATCACTGGCTGGTTGCGCTCACTGTCGGCTCTGCGCTTGTCGGAGTGGTGCTGTGGGGGACACTGAGTGGCGCGCTGCTTCCGTTTTTGCTGCGCCGTTGCGGACTCGATCCGGCGGCGTCATCGGCGCCATTTGTCGCGACGCTGGTCGATGTAACGGGGCTGGTAATTTATTTCAACGTGGCGCTATTCATTCTTCGCGGCACATTGTTGTAGCTGGTATTGATGGCGCTGCCTTCTCCGGCAACAAATAGGTTGGCCGGGGTCAGCGAACCCCAACTACAATTTATCCAGATCTTCGATCACTTTTTCCATGCCGCTGACCACGAGCGTGAAGCGATCGTAGTCGAGCTTGTCGGGCGTATCGCCCGATGAGTGATAATAGGGGTAACGAAACGGCGCGGTGTCGGTAATCATGATGCCAGGGTAACCGTGCCGCCAGAACGAGCGTTGGTCCGACCAACTGACGCCTGGAATAAATGAGGGAAGAGCTGCTCCTTGCGAGGGAATCTTTGCGTGCTTGCGAAAGAGACCGATCACGCGACGGAGAAGAGCTCGCGATTGAACGTTGCTGACGAATCCAATGAAGTTTCCCACTTTCGGATAAAAGATGCCCAGGCCCGGCGACGGATAAGTTTGCGAGTTCGGTGCGTCGGAAAAATAGCCGATCGTTTCGAGACTGATCATCGCGGAGATTTTATCGCCGCGCGCTTTGCAGCCGCCGGCGTAAATCCAGCTTCCCATTTCACCGGACAAAAAATACGGCGGCTCCTCGTTCACAAACGCAACGAAGCGGATGGTGTGTTTTGCCGGTTTCCCTGCAAAATGCCGCGCCAACGCCAGCAGCGCCGCGACCCCGCTGCCGTTGTCATTGGCACCGGGGGAGCCGAAGACTGAATCGTAATGGGCACCGACCAACACAATTCTGCGGTCAACGCCGGTAATTTCCGCTTCGATGTTATGGCAGGCCTGGCCACGCAAATCGTAACTGTCCCGCCGCGGATGAAAGCCGGCCCGCGAAAAAGAATCTTCGATAAAATCGGCAGCGGCATTCAGCTGTGGGTAATGCCACATGTTTCGCTCGCCGATTTCGCCCGCCAATTTTTGCACATCGGCGCGTAGCTTTTCGCGCAGCGTGATTTCGTCAGGTGACAGCGGCCCGGGCTTTAAAATATTTTTGCCGGGCATTCTCAT
The DNA here is from genome assembly GCA_036270025.1 of Candidatus Udaeobacter sp. Lineage (GTDB taxonomy): Bacteria > Verrucomicrobiota > Verrucomicrobiia > Chthoniobacterales > UBA10450 > Udaeobacter. Next base: position 2,280 of record DATBDI010000337.1, read on the forward strand.
TCCAAACCACCAGAGTAACGCCAAAATCGCGGCGACGGCGATGGCAATGCTCAAAGCACCGAAGAGAATTCGCTTAAGCACGTAGCGAGCAGATTACAGAGGAACTTGATAACCAAAAGCGCGTCACTTCTGGGGAGCGCACGCGTCTCGCGTGCTGGTTGCGGTGTCCCGCCGCAACAATCTTTTCTTGTGCAACGCGATCGCATCCGAGTGGGTCGTAAGAAAAGTCCGCGACCGCGAAGACGCGTTCGCCAGCACGCGAGACGCGCGCGCTCCCCAGATCGAGCGCCTGCACGCACAATCACGCGATCTTTTTCCGGAATTGCAGCGCGCAGACAATGAACAGCAGGTTCGACATCACAATCAGAACGAGAAGATTGGGCCAATACTCAAGGAAATTTGCGCCGCGCAGAATAATGGCGCGCATGAGCGCAATGAAATAGGTCGTCGGGAAGAGCGCGCCGAGCGCATAAAAAATCCACGGCATGGTTTCCCGAGGGAAGATGAATCCGGAAAAGAAAACGCTCGGCAGC
>DATBDI010000338.1:0-12339 GCA_036270025.1 Candidatus Udaeobacter sp.
TTGCTCATGCGCATCAGCGATTTCATTGCTCAGACAATTACACAGCGGCGCACGATGGTTTGGTGCGCCGTAGCCGTCGTGATTGTTGGATGCGTCGCGATTCTCGCGACATCGCTGCGACTTGATTCCGAGATTTTCAACGTTTTGCCCGCCAAATTTCCGTCGGTCCAGGGACTTAAAATTTACGATCAGGATTTCGAGCAAACACGGCAGCTAACTTTCGCGCTCGTCTGTGATCCAGCGGACGTCGACAAACTCCAGGATTTCGCGCCGATTTTTGCAGAGCGCCTGCGCCAGCAGCCGTGGTGCGCACGCCTGCTGGCCGGTTCGCCGATGGGCACGCCCGAAGGCATCCGCGACCTGCAGTTAATCGCCGTTCCATTGTTGTTAAATCTGGAGCCGCGCGCTTTCGACGAAACGCTATCGATTTTGCAGCCTGAGAAAATCCGCGCTCGTCTCGAGCGGCTGCGTCAACAGATCGAAGCTGGGTCGCCACGGCCGCAGTTCGAGCTTTCGTTCGATCCACTCGGTCTGATTGCGCCGGCGCTCAAGCCGTTTGCGGAAAGCACGATCATTGAACAGGAACAGCCGCTCACGTCGCCAGATCACACGATGCGAATTTTTCTTGTGGTGACGAACCAAGCCTCCATCAGCGCGTTCGAATGCCAGCGTTTGATGCGCCAGGTGAATCACTTTCGGGCGACGGCGGCTGAGGGATGGGATGGCGGCGCATTGCAAGTACTCGTGACGGGGCGCTCCGCGTTTGTGTCTGAGATTTCGCTGAGCATGCGATACGACGTTGTCGCGACGCTGCTTGGGTCAATCGTGCTGGTAGCCGCGATTTTTTACGCAGGCTTTCCGCGAATGCTTTCGGCACTGGTCGGAATGGCATGTTGCCTCCTGCTCTCGTGTCTCGTAGCGCTCGCAAGCGGTCAGCTTCTTTTCGGCCAGCTCAGCATGATCAGCGTCGGGTTTTGCGCGATCCTTGTTGGCCTTGGCGTCGATTTCGCCATTCTCATCATCGGCCGATATCACCAGGCCCGCTGTGATGGACAATCGCATCAGCAAGCAATTGCCACTTCAATCGCGAAGCTTGGGCGCGCGATTTTTTTTGGCGCGCTCACAACGGCAGTGGGATTTCTCGCGCTCGTGCTCAGTGGCGCCATGAGCTTCGCCCAACTCGGTGTGTTGATCGCGATTGGCATCTTCGTGGCGGGACTGTTCATGTGCTCCATCCTCTTTCTGTTCGTTCGCGAACGGGAGCAGCCAGTCGGACGCGACTGGCTGTTCGAGATCGTCAGAAAATACGTGCACCGAACCGTGCACAAACCGGTCCCCGTGCTGCTCTCTGCGGTCGCGGTCTTCTTGCTACTGAGCGCGATCGGCTTTTCGCCTGTACCTCCACTTCACTTCGAAGCCAGCGCTCGTTCGTTGCAACCTAAAAATATTCACGCGGGTCATGCGCTTGATGAGATCATGCAGAAAATGCCGGTCCGTTGGGAGCCGGTTTTGGGGATCGTGCGCGGAGCAAATCCTCAGGAGCTGCATGATTACTGGCAAAAGATCTCCGCGGATTGGCGACACCTTCAGGCAGCAGGCAAAATTAAAGGCTTCTCAACGCCGGCGGCGCTGTGTCTTTCGCCGAGGCGGATGCAGGAGAATCGCGTTCGCTTGAGCGCGGTGAATTTTCAAGCGGCACGCGAGACGCTGGAGCAAACACTCGACGCTGAAGGCTTCAACCGCGATGCGTTCGAACCTGCATTCACGTTGCTTGATAACTTGCAACGGTATGCCGATCCAATTGTCCCTTTGCCAGACTGGCGCAACCAGTTGCCGCAAACATCGAGTTGGTGGTTTTTGGTGGACCGCTACTTTGGACGAGATCCCTTGCTCACAACCGGATTCGTCATGACCAACCGGCCAGTGGCGACGCATGCGCAAAGCGTGGAGCTGCGCCATGACCTGGCGGTGCCCGGCGTGCCGATGATCCTCTCAAGCTGGACATATACTCTGGCAGATCTTCAGCCATGGTCGCATCATCAACTTCTGATCATCAGCGCGTTGATGGCGATCTTCGACGTGTCATTGCTGGCAATTCTGTATCGCAATCTGCGTTTATGGCTGATTCAGGTGGTCACGCTGGCGTTCGGCATCGGAGCGATGATCGCTTCAATGAAATTCATGAATGTGCATCTCAACCTGCTCAATGTGCTTTCGTTTCGTTTGGTGCTGGCGATCGGCGTCGACTACGGAATCTACGTCGTGCTGGTTTGGCAAAAGACGCAGGACCTCGAGCACGACATTGCCGGCGTACTAAAGCCGGTGTTACTGGCGGGCCTGACTGCCGTGAGCGGTTTCGGTTCACTTGCAATTGCCAGAAATCCGGCGCTTACCAGTCTTGGCGTCGCTTGCGCGCTCGGCATTTTCTGGAGCCTGGTCGCAACAATCTTCTTCACACTGCCGGCAATAGCTCTAGCTAAACCGAAGCCGACACGTTTCTAGCGCGAATGGTGGCAGGAAACTCTGACTGCCTTGTGCTTTCGCGCTCCCTTCGAATGCGAAAGATGTTCACAGACGAATCTGTATGCGCTTATCGAATCGCGGATCAGAACGGATTGCGCGCGAGAACCACGGCTCCATCGGCCCGGCCGTATGCGAAGAAATTACCCTGGGGTGAGTATTGCACCGAGAGCACTGCAGTTGACGTCTGACCGGCATAAGCTCGCATCAATGCGCCATTGTCAGTGCGCCAAAACAGGAGCGTGCCTCGCGACGCTCCAAAGTCTTGGCCGCCGGACAAAATCATCTGGCCATTAGGTGAGTAGGCCACACTTTTGACGAAGCCCGACGGGCCGTTGAGACTGAGCAGTTGCCCGCAACTGGCAACATCCCATAGCGTCACTTCCCGGTTATCGCTGCCGGTTGCGATCCGATGGCTGTCCGGCGAAAACGCGACTGCATTCATGCCATAATAATCGCTGCCTTCGAGTGTACAATAAGACCCGCTGTCAACGTTCTGTAATCTCACTCCGGGATACATCATGGCCCAGGCGAGAAACTGACCGTCGTTGGAATACGCGATCGAGCGGTTTTCCTCCTGACCGTAGCCCAGTAGTGCAATCTCTTGCCAATCCGACATTCGCAATATGTGGATCCAGTTTCCCGAGTAGCCGCCGGCGACCGCCAGATTCGCATCGTCTGGCGAGAAAGAAACACCGAAAACAAAATCCGTGAGCGCCCGGCTCCCAATAAACGACCAGCTGTTTACATTCCACGCGCGCACGTTCCGGTCTATGCTGCCTGCGGCGAGCAGCTGGCCATTGTGTGAGAAAGTAATTGAAGTAACCGAATCGAAAAATCCTGTGAGGGTTCGCAATAAAGCGCCATCTGCTACGCGCCAGATTTTGACGGTGTGATCGCTGCTAGCGGAAGCAAGCAATTGTCCGTCAGGCGAGAAGGCAACGGCATTTGCGCTGGCGCCATGGCCCAGACCTGTCCAGACGATACTCGGCGCACCTTGCATAGATTGAGAAGTTTGATTGACAGGAAAACTCTGCGATCCGACGAGGATAGTGCCGCTGCGCCGGTCGGCGACGTTCCGACTGGAGGCGATATTCGGCATGACTGAGTAATAGACTGTGCCGCCGTCGTTGGTAACGATGACGGATGTAATCCTGATCCAGCTTGCGTTGCTCGTGGCAGTAAACGTGCAGCCTGGTTCGTGAGCCACGTCGATAAATGCATCGCCACCCTCAACGGTGAACCACCGGTTCACGGGTGACAGGCTGATACTTTGGCAGGTCAACGGTATTTCGCTACTGGGCCTGGTAATCGGGGCGGTTTGCGCAAGCATTCGAGCGGTCGGAGACCAGCCGACCAGAAGGGCGAATGCAGCAACAATCGAGAAGTTGAACTTCGCTCTCATACACACCAATTCGGGCAAGCCGAAAATGCGGATTGCTAAAAAAGGTAACGCATTTGTTACTCATGCGGCGCCCAAACACTTTCCGTCCGATGAAACGACTGCTAAGCTATGGAGAAAATGCGCCTGCGAGGGTTGCTATGGTTCAACGCAGCTTTGTCAGTCTTCCCGGCTGCGCTTCTGGCGAGCGCCGCTGTAGAGGGCCGCGTGGAATTGCCAAAATCGCGTTCGGCTCCGGTCCAGGCGAAGCGTTACGAGATCGTCACCAAAGGCGGCGTTCTCTCCACCCAGCCACCTGTCGCAGTGGTTTATCTTGAGGGCGCGTTTTCGCGACCAGCATCTTTGCCGCTGAAAGAGATCGCGCAAAAAGATCTGACCTTCATTCCAGCGATCCTGTCGATACAGGTCGGCACCATCGTTGAATTTCCAAATCTTGATGACACGTATCACAATATTTTTTCGTACTCTCCTGCGAAACGATTCGATCTGGGACGGTATCGTCGGGAGGAACGGCCGGTCCCGTCGGTTATTTTCGACAAACCCGGCCTGATCACATTGCGGTGCGATATTCACGAGCACATGCGTGGGCTGATTCTCGTTTTGAACACGCCATATTTTGTGATGAGCGATAGTGCCGGGCACTTCCATCTGGATGGATTGCCCGCTGGCCATTACACTCTAAAAGCCTGGGTCGACAGCAGGACGACGCGAGAAAAACCAATCGACTTGAAGAACGGCCAAACGCTGCACGTTGATTTTCCATGAGTTCTGCGGGGCAAAGCTCCGAGAAGAGCGTAGCGAGATTTCGTGCCCGGTTATTCACCGCAATGATGGTGATCGTCGCGGCGCTCACCGCGTTTGGCTATTATCTGGCGCAACGCAAAGTCACGGCCGACGCCGAGCGGAATTTGCAGCAGATTTTTCAGACTGAACTTGCTTCGCTGCACAGGATCGAGGAGCTCCGTCATGCTGCGCTGGCGGACAGGTGCAGTGTACTCGCGGACAACCCGCGCATCCACGCGGCACTTGAGGACGATGCGATCGACCTTCTCTATCCGAGCGCAAAAGACGAGCTGCGCGATCTGATGGAAGGCGAAGAACCGCCTCGCGAGCGGGCCGCACAATCGCTTCACGCAAACTTTTACCGTTTCCTCGACGACAAAGGCGCGGTTATCAGGCCGCCGAATTCCAGCGACGTAGGAGGTTTGGACGATAAAACGGAAGCGCAGCTTGCGTTGAGCAAACTACCGGACACGCAGCAAATCGGGTACATCCGCGTTGGTGGCAGAGCGATCGACGAAGTCATAGCCGTGCCACTCTTTTCGACCGGGACCGGCGAGATCATTTCCGCACTCGTGATCGGCTTCAAGCCTCTTGAGATTGAGAACAGAGACACCGGAATGGCGAGCGGCATTTGGACGAACGGGCGGCTGCATCTGCCGTCGCTTCCGGCATCAGCTCAAGAATCTTTGAACCGCAAACTGGTAGCGGCGTTTGCCAGTTCCGAGGTTGATGAAGACAACTTTCGAGTCGATGTGGATGACGCAGCGCACCTTTTATTTTACAAGCGGCTCAACCCCGGCTCGCTCTTTCCGCCGGCTTACGAGATTTGCATTTACCCATTGGCCGCTCCGATGGCGCAACTGCATCGGCTTCGGTGGGAAATAGGAGGCGCTGGCGCGCTGCTTTTGTTAAGCGGTTTTGTCGCGAGTCACCTGGCCGCCATCCGGCTCTCCGCTCCAGTCAAAAAACTGGCACTGGATTCGAAAGAAAATCGAGAAAAACGAGAACGCGCTGAAGCCGCGCTCGCTTCGACTGCTGAAGAACTCGAAAGATCCGCACGTTACTCCGCCGATGCGTCACACCAGTTGAAAAGTCCGGTCACGGTCTTCCGCGTCGGATTGGAATCATTGCTGGGACGCGAAGACTTCAAGCCGGAGATTTACGAGGAGCTGTCGGCGCTGCTTCATCAGACGCATCGGTTGACTCACGTCATTGAGGATCTGCTACTTCTGTCGCGGATGGATGCCGGTCACTTAAAAATCGCTTCCGCACCAGTGAATCTGAGCCAACTCGTTGATGAATGGCTGGACGATCTTAGCGCGCTTCCCGATTCGCCGGACGTCAAAATCGAGAAAGAATTTCCGAACGACCTGTTCGTCGCGGGCGAACGACGATACACATCGCTCATCGTGCAAAATCTGCTCGAAAATGCCCGAAAGTACAATCGCTCCGGAGGACGCATTCACGTCGCCGCGCACGGGAATACGAAGGATATTGTGCTGATCATCGGCAACACCGGCCCCACAATTCCGCCAAACGAAAACATTTTCGAGCGCTTCCATCACAGCTCGACTCCTTCGGCTGCTTCGGGTCATGGAATCGGGCTGAATCTGGCGCGCGAACTGGCGCGGCTGCATGGGGGCGATTTGCGCCTGGTGCGTTCGGAGAACGATTGGACCGAATTCGAGGTGCGCTTTCCTGCCGCGAACGGTGTTAATCCAACTACATGAAGCTGCGCGCTTTCAGCCTGTGCGTCTTTGCATGCACAGCGTGCGCCTTCGACACTGATGAGGTCCTCGACCGGCTGGACACGGCCCTCACCCTCTCCGCGTTTCAAGACAGTCTGCGCGCACGATTGAGCGGCACCCTTGATCTTGAATTCTATAACTTCGACCAGCCCGCGCCGGGTCTCATCAACTCGGAGCAGGACAATCTCTTCAATCCACGCCTGACGCTATTTCTCGACACGCAACTCGGCTCGCAATTTTATTTCTTCGCACAAGCACGGCTCGACCGCGGGTTCGACCCAACTGATGAAGGTGCTCAGATTCGTCTGGATGAATACGCGCTTCGAATTACGCCCTGGCGGGACGGGCGTTTTACGTTGCAGGCTGGCAAATTCGCGACCGTCGTTGGCAACTGGGTCCCGCGGCACCTGTCGTGGGATAATCCGTTTGTGAATGCGCCGCTGGTTTATGAAAACGTCACGGCAATCCGGGACGAATACGCTCCCTCTTCACCACTCGATTTCATCGGCAGTCCTTACTATTACGCAAAGTACACTTTCAATCCGGTAATCTGGGGACCGAACTATGCCAGCGGCGTTTCGGCGTCCGGACGCCTGGAAGGATTTGAATATGCATTCGAGGTGAAGAATGCGTCGTTGTCGTCACGCCCGGAATCCTGGAACTTCACGGAAAACGGTTTGGAAAATCCGACGTTCAGCGGGCGCGTCGGCTTTCGGCCGAATGAGGCATGGAATTTTGGAGTATCAGCAAGCGACGGCGCATATTTTCGGCGCGAAGCAGCGCCGACGTTGCCGCCCGGCCGCGACATCGATGATTACCGGGAATTTGTGATCGGGCAGGATGTTAGCTTCGCATCACATCATCTACAGATTTGGGCCGAGTTTTACGAAGCGCGATTTCAAGTGCCTACCGTCGGAGACGCGGACACTTTCGCTTACTACATTGAAGCGAAGTACAAATTCACGCCGCAATTCTCCGGCGCCGTTCGCTGGAACCAGCAACTCTTCGGCACGATCAATGTTGGTAATGGCCATGACGTTCGATGGAGTGAAGATCTTGGCAGAATCGACGTCGCAGCGACGTATCGTTTTACACCACACACCCAGTTAAAATTACAGTATGATTTTCAGCACCAAACAACCGGACCTCATGATGACAATCATCTGTTTGCGGCGCAATTTACTGTGCGTTTCTGATAATCGAATCTACTCCAACCAGCCGTGCGTATCCTGATTGTTGAAGACGAAGCCGCTGTGGCGCGGCAAATCGGTGCAGCGTTGACCGAGGACGGTCACGAAGCGAAAACCGTCAATAACGGCGAAGCTGCTTTGGAGGAAGCGAGCAGGACGCCGTTCGACCTCATCGTGCTCGATATTCGTCTGCCCGGAATCGATGGCTTCGAGGTTCTGCGGCGGCTGCGCCGGCAACATCTCGCCGCCCGCGTGTTGTTGCTCACCGCGCGAGGCGCTGTCGATGACCGGGTAACTGGATTGCAACTTGGAGCGGATGATTATTTGCCGAAGCCATTCGCAATGCGCGAACTCGTCGCTCGTGTGCGCGCGCTGGGGCGCCGTTACCCGGAAGAACCCGTAATGTCGTTGCGCGTCGCCGATCTCACCTTTGATCTTGGCACGCACGATGTTCATCGCGGCACGCAGCGCATTGAGCTTTCCCCCCGGGAACTGATGTTACTAAAGGTGCTGATGCGGGAGCCGGGTCGCGTTTTCACACGCACCGAACTGTGCGAGAAAGTCTGGGAACACGCGCATGAGTACGACACAAAGCTCGTGGAAGTATTCATCGGCCGATTACGAAGGAAATTAGGGGATCCTCCCCTGATCCATACCGTCCGGCACGTGGGTTACACCATTCACTCTCCGAAATTCAGTGTCCGACACTGAGGAAGTGCCCAAGGCGGCCGCAGTGCCGTCGTTTCGCTGAGACAACGCCAAAAGTGACAACCGCGTCACTTTTGCGCTCTTGCGCGGGGAGGCCGGTTGTTTGCAATCTTACGATCCGATGTCGGGAGACGCGCTAACATCATGAAAACCTTTTCACAAAGTACCACGCTTTTCGTACTCGCTGCTGCTATCTTTCTGGTCTTCTACCCGAGTGCGGCCACCGCCAGGACAGTGGACGTGACAGTTGGCAATGGCGGATTCTTCTTCTCGCCCTCATCTGTCACGATTGAGCCGGGGGACACGGTGCGGTGGACCTGGAGCTCCAGCGGCCACAGCAGCACCTCGGGTACACCGGGGATGCCGAATGGCCTTTGGGACTCTATGATTTTGAACCAGGGAGCTGTGTTCCAACACACCTTCAACGGTGTCGGAAATTTTGCGTACTTCTGCACGCCGCACGGCTCTTGCTGCAACATGGTCGGCATGGTGCACGTAGTTAGCGGCACACCTACAGCAACGCCGAGACCCAGTGCCACGCCCACAGCTACGCCGAGACCCAGTGCGACACCCACAGGCACGCCAAGGCCGAGCGCCACGCCCACAGCTACGCCGCGGCCTACAACCACACCGACAGGCACGCCTCGACCCACGGTTACACCCACAGCCACGCCGAGACCGACAGTAACTCCTCAGCCGACGGTAACACCGCGGCCCAGCTCAACTCCCACACTTAGCGATTTTAACAGGGACGATTACCCTGACTACCTGCTGTTTAATCCTACCAGCTTCGCCACGGTGATATGGTACATGAACAATAACGTGCATATCGGAGGCGCACCCGGTCCCGTCCTGCCCGGGGGATGGAATGTAGCGGGAGTTGCCGATTTTAACCGCGACTTATACCCGGACTATCTCCTGTTCAATGCGACCACGCGTGGCTCGGTAATTTGGTACCTGCGAAATAACGTCCGCGTAGGCGGAGCAGCCGGACCGGCCCTTCCTGCCGGGTGGAGCCTCGCGGGAGCTGCGGATTTTAACAGAGACGGTCGACCCGACTACCTGCTATTCAACTCAGCTACTGGCGGGACAGTGATTTGGTACATGAACAACAACGTTCGTATTGGCGCAGCAGCTGGGCCGAGCGTGCCAGGCGGCTGGAATGTCGTCGCGCTGGCAGACTTTAACCTGGACGGCTTCCCCGATTATCTTCTGTTCAATGGGAACACGCGTCAAACATTCATTTGGTACATGCGCAACAATACGCGTATCGGCTCTGCGGCAGGCCCCACGCTTCCTGGCGGATGGGCACTAATAGGAGCTGCAGATTTTAACAGAGATGACCACCCTGATTACCTGCTGTTTAACTCAGCCAGCCGCGCGACGGTGATTTGGTATATGAACAACAACGTCCATATAGGTGGGGCACCTGGGCCAACCCTTCCAGGAGGCTGGAATGTGGTCGCGCCGTGACGAACCTGGACTGACGCCTCGCAATGCTTACCGCGTCCACACCGTTTGACGTGAGTTGGATCACGCCGTCACAATCAATATTCGGTGCGCCGCCTCAGTGAACATCGGATCTCGCCCCAGTGTAAAGCTGCTGGTATCGCTTACAGCGTTTTTTAGCTTCGCGCTCGTCGCCGTGAGCGAGGAACAAACGGCCTCGAAAGCAAAGTGGACAGCTCCGGCCGCCGAAAAACAGAAGAAAAATCCCGTCACAGTAAACGCCTCTTCGATTGCCGCGGGTCAAAAAGTCTATCAGAAACGTTGCGCGGCGTGTCACGGCAACAGCGGCAATGGCGACGGACCCGATGCTGCCGATTTAGGAATTCATCCGGCCAAACTTTCTGATCCGGCCGTTCGAGAACAAACAGACGGCGAACTGTTCTGGAAAGTCACAGTTGGGAAAAAGCCGATGCCCGCTTATGGCAGCCGCCTTTCAACAACGGACCGCTGGAACGTAATCAACTACCTTCGAACACTCGGGCGACGGTAACAAAGATGAACAAGCTTCGTCGTCGTTATTATTTACCACTGATCGTTGAAGCTGTCCTGCTCACGACAATGTGTCCCGCTGGTCGCGCCGAGGAAACGCCTACGGATGGATACGTTACGAGAAAAGAATACGAAGAGCTGAAGGCGACAATGCTGGCGATGAAGAAAGAATTGGACGCTCTTAAAAACGAAAAGCAGGCCGCGTCCCGGCAAGAGGGCGTCGAAACGCACAGCGCTGCGGAGACGCATAAGGAAGTCGCCGGAAGACAGGAAAACATCCAGGGCGAATCTCTCAGCGCCACGCACAAGGAAGTCGCAGCGCATCTCGGTCATTCGGTCGCCGAGTTAGAAGCATCTTTGTTCGGCACCACCAAGTTTCTGCTTGCCGGCTGGGCCGAAGGAATGTTTGAGGCGCGCAATGGGCAGGTCTCCACATTTTCCGCTTCATTCAATCCGATTTTCCTCTGGGAATTAACGCCGAAAATTTTGTTCGACGGCCGGCTGGAGATCGAGCCCAGCGGCGGCGGCACGAATGTAAACCTGGTGAACGCGCAAATCTCCTACCTTCTCAACGATTACGTTGCACTGGGCGTCGGCGAGTTTTTCAGCCCGAGTAACGTGTTTGTTGAGAGATTCGAGCCCCAGTGGATTAACCGACTCCCCGATCGTCCGATTGGTATCTACCATGGCGTTCTGCCAAACATATCTGTCGGTGCGCAAGTCCGGGGCGGATTTCCAATTGGCCCAACTCGCGCGAACTATGCTTTCTACGTTTCAAATGGTCCTACGCTCAACACATTCGATGCGCGCAGTGCCGGCACCCTCGATTTTAACAGCTACACCGATAACAACGATAACAAGGCAGTCGGTGGCCGAGTGGGCTTTCTTCCGATTCCTGGCATCGAGGTAGGCTACGGCTTTGAAACATCGCTGCCAGGTTTCCAGGGAACTGCGTTTTCGGATGTTCGCGCCTTGCTTCAATCAGTTGATCTGGAGATAACTCGCGATTCCGATCTGCTTAAAGGCCGCGTCAATCTTTTCGCGCAATATGCCTGGAGCGAGGTGGATCATGCAGTCTACGACCCAGATGGCACACTGGGATTCGGTCCGCTTCCGTTGACTGCGAAACGCGACGGTGGTTATGCGCAGATTGCGTATCGTCCTACCAAAGTCGATATCGATTTCATCAGGAACCTGGAAGTGATCTTTCGATGGGATCATCTCAGTCGCGAACCGAGTGGGCTTGGCGATCCAGAGGAAACACGATGGACTCTCGGGCTGGATTACTGGCTAAGTCCCAGCACCGTCCTCAAGGCCGCCTATGAATGGGACCAACCCCGAGGCGAACGTAATAGAGACGCTTTCTTGGCTCAGGCGGCAATCGGTTTTTGAGCGGATCCTATGATTCTAGTAAACGGCCCCATTCGCGTCGCAGCTTTACTGTTACTCATTTTAGCCGGCTGTAACGTGTTTGCCGATCCCAAGTCTGGCCGCAGCACGTCCCCGAACTCGAGCGAAACGGTCTCGAACGATTCCTATATGGGTCTGAGTGGCGAAGAGCTTTGGTCCAACAACTGCCTGCGCTGCCATAACATCCGGCCACCGACAATGTACAGCGACGCGCAATGGGATGTGATCGTTCATCACATGCGTCTGCGTGCCAACATTACCGGCCAGGAACAGCGCGCCATTGTCGAGTTCTTGAAATCTGCAAAGTGAGCCGGCGAATTGAAGCAGCGTAACGGCCTTGGAGCCCGAGTCGACCGCGGCCGCGGTGTCGGGTGAACCGGTAACAGACGCGTTACCGTTGTGATCCTACAAAGCGCAGCAATCGCTGCGATTGTTCCTGCGAGTACACACAACAATCACAAGCATTTGCGAGGCGAAATTTGGGAGCGCACGCATCCTTGTCCGTGGGCGAAGGGGTGTTGTCCGGGCAAGGGCGTGCGCTTACCAGTTCGATTTGGCCCCTTCTCCCCGACCCTGGCCA